>NZ_JBFRKG010000003.1:0-146525 GCF_041469325.1 Shewanella sp. 10N.286.51.B8 | reverse complement strand
CAAAAGCCCAAAGTTAAAGCTAACCAAGAAAGAGACCGTTGGGATACGAGTGAACTAATACAAATAGTGCGGTTTAACTCAATGTAATTACAGTTTTTAGTTTTGTAAATTCACTATGTGTCAATGCCTCAGGCATGTCTGCAAAATTGAATATGATGGGCGCACTAATTACAACATCACTTTTAGTAATTCGTTCAAGTAACGCTTCACCATTTTGCATTAATGCATGCCAATCTTGTTTATCACCAAAATCATGTAACGCGCCAAGGGCTATTTCGTGGTAAGAAATAGTGCGAGTAAATGGCGGGTCAATGGGTTTAGCAATACGATCTTGAATGCAGACAATATGTCCATTCGCTCTTAACAGTGGTACTAAATGGGCGGCATTTTCGCCACTCACGGCATCAAAAATGGCGAAGTATTGCATGTCGATTTGAGATTGTTCTCGATAAACTTGGCGAATACCTAGCTTTTGGGCTCGCTCTTCGCTCAGACTCGCTGAGACAACATCAACGATATAACCCGCATCGAGAAGGAACTGGGATAATAAATTATTCACCGCGCCAAAACCAACGACAAGCACTTCTCTTTGTCGGGTTAATGGAATTTTTTCAAATGCTTGCCATGCGGTAAGCATCGGGCAAGGTAGCGCTGCTGCAAGTTCAAATGATAGGCTCTCAGGCAGCGTCATCACTCGCTCAGCATTCAAAACGGTATATTCAGCATAGCTACCATGGCGATTTAGTGAGCCATGATACGCCACTCGACGCCCAATGAGACTGGTGTCAACTTTAGAGCCTACGTGTACGATGACGCCTGCACCATCAACACCAGGAACATGACCATTCGGCCAATTTAGAGGATTGGCTTTAATAAATTTCCAATCGACAGGGTTTATACCAATCGCTTTGTTTTGTACTAAGATTTCATTGTCATCTAAAGCTGGTATTTCAGCCTTACCTAAAATAACACTGTGTGTCTCTGTTTGATATTGCCAAATTTGATAGGGTTCCATCGCATTCTCGTTTGCTTAAAGAAAGGAGAAGGCACCAAGGAGTGGTTAGTCCTTGATGCCTAGTTTTGCTATGCCTGATAAGTAGGATAATCGATGTAGCCTTCGGCTCCGCCACCATACAAGGTGAGTCTTGCGTCAGCATCAAACTCGGCCAGTGGGTTATCATTGGCCAAACGGGCGACTAAATCTGGGTTCGTTACAAAAGGGGTACCAAAGGCAACGAAATCAGCATACTGCTTGTCGAGTAACTGTTGCGCTGATTGCTTGGTCAGCTTTCCAGCAACCATGATTGGGTTTGAGTATATTCGGCGAACTTGTTGGCGAAACTCTTCAGGTACCTCTACATAGCGTGATATGTTTTCTGAAAAATGCACATACGCAAGGTTCATCGGTTGTAGTTTTTCCAGCAATGCTAACGTTAGCGGAACAATTTCAACATCATCCCCAGCAAAACCCTCTCCGATATGAGGAGACAGACGAACCGCAACTCTTTCCCCACCAATTTCGTCAGTAAGTGCTTGTAAGGTATCAACCAGAAAGCGCATACGATTCTCTTGGCTGCCACCATATTGATCACTTCTTTGGTTGCTTTCTAAGCGTAAAAAGGTATCAAACAAGTAACCATGCGCAGCATGAATTTCCACGCCATCAAAACCAGCTTCAATGGCGTTTTTGCCCGCTTGTACAAAATCCGCAATCGTGCTCTTAATGTCTTGCAGCGTCATCTCCCGTGGCGTTTCAGTTTCAATCATCCCAAAGCCACCTTCAGCTAGTGGGCCAAATACTTGATCTGGGATTTTAATCGCTGATGGGGCTAACGGCTTAGTACCTGAAATATCAGAATGACTGCGTCGCCCCACATGCCAAAGTTGAGTAAATATTTTCCCGTCTTCTTGATGCACAGCTTGGGTGGTTTTTTTCCAGCCTTCGATGTGCTCTGGGGTATAAATGCCCGGAGTCATCGAATAACCTCGTGCAGCCGCTGAGATCGGGGTGCCCTCTGATACAATGAGTCCAGCACTGGCACGCTGACGGTAGTAGGTTGCCATCATCTCGTTTGGTACATCACCAGGTTGAGACGTGCGTGAACGAGTCATCGGCGCCATCGCGATACGGTTTCTAGTCTCAAGTCCGTGACCTTTAAATACCTTAAACATACTTACCCCCTTAAGCTTTATACGTTGGATAATCAATCAGACCTTTCTCACCACCACCAAACAAGGTGTTTGGATCATGCTCTGCCAATGGGTAGCCGTGAAGTAGACGTTCAGGAAGATCGGGATTCGCCACAAAAGGTCGACCAAAGCCGATCATATCAGCCAGTCCGTCATCAATAGCTTGCTTTGCTTTTTCCGCATTATAACGACCTGCGTAGATCAGCACGCCTTGAAAAGCATTGCGCATTGCACGTTTGAATGAGACGGGTGTATCTGGTGCATCATCCCAATCGACTTCAGCAATATGTAGGTACACGATATGATGTTTATTGAGTAACGCTGCGGCAGCGGTATAAGTCTCAATAGGGTTAGCATCAACAGTACCATTGAGGGTTGTTAAAGGTGCCAAGCGCACACCAACGCGATCAGCGCCAATGGCATCGACCATTGCAGTAACAACTTCATCAAGAAAACGAAGACGGTTTTCAAGACATCCACCGTACTCATCAGTGCGATCATTCGCCTCTGAATCAATAAATTGGTTAATTAAATAACCATTAGCGGCATGCAGTTCAATGCCATCAAAGCCTGCCTCAATGGCATTCAATGCGGCTTGACGGTAATCTTCGATCACTTGCTGAATATCGGCTTTTGTCATCGCTCTAGGCTGAACGACGTCAACAAAACCAGGTTCATCACTGCCATTATCAACGAATACTTTGACGTTTTCCGCTTTTAATGCGGAGGAAGAAATCGGTTGCTTACCACCGATGTTATCTGGGTGAGTGACTCTTCCCACATGCCAAAGCTGCGCGAAAATAGCGCCTTGTTTGGCATGCACAGCGTCTGTCACTTTACGCCAACCAGCAATCTGCTCAGGTGTGTAAATACCTGGGGTCCATGCATAGCCTTTTGCCGTCGCTGAAATTTGCGTACCTTCAGACACAATCAATCCTGCACTGGCACGCTGAGCGTAATAGGTTGCCATCATGTCATTTGCGACATCACCAGGCTGACTGGCTCTTGAACGCGTCATCGGTGGCATGACAATGCGGTTTTTGAGTGTGAGTCCACCCAATGTGAATGGTTTAAATAGTGATAGTGACATAGTTGAGCCCTCTTCATTTGATAGGGGCATACTAGCAAATGAGTCACTAATCATTTATAGCAATAAAGGCAAATAATATTTGTAGAAATTGCAACAATCAGCTTGTTTAAGCGGGTTACAGGGTTAGCTTCGGCTTAATAAAATCAATAAAAGCGGAGATCCGCTTGGCCACAGAAGAAGTCTTATAATACACAGCGTTGACTTGTTCTCTTCGTGGATGACTGATTTTTTCGCTCTCCAACAGCGAGATTAAACGTCCTTCGGCAATATCTTTATTCACCATAAACCCTGATAGACATGCAATGCCATTTCCTGCCAACACAATTTGTCGAATGGTTTCGCCATTACTTGATGACATCAAAGCGTCTAGTTGGGTAAAACCTTTTAAAGGCCAGTCATTCAAAATTTTGGGGGCGACAAATCCAATGAGATTATGCTGAGCAAGATCGCTGCTTTTAGTGGGGAGCCCGCGTTTTGAGATATATTCTGGTGAAGCCACAATATACAAGGGGCTTCGACCCAGCGACCGAGCATGTAGCGTAGAATCGCTCAACGTACCAATCCGAATTGCTAAATCGGTTTTCTTTTCTAGTAAATCCACAATGCCTTCATTGGAGGTTATTTCTAGCTCAATATCGGGATAGGCTTGATTAAATGACTGCACCAATGGCACCAGTTGATGAAACACAAACGGACTAGCCGCGTCGACACGTAAACGGCCTTTGGGCAATTCCCCACGGGAAATAATATCTTCTTCCGCCTGCTGTAATTGCATTAATCCCACCCGCACAGAGTAAATGAACTGGCGTCCTTCATCGGTTAATTCAATACGTCTAGTGGTTCGGTTTAGAATAGTGACCCCAAGTTGACTCTCCACTTTACTGACCGCTCTGGATACTCGCGCGACTTGGATATCTAGGCTCTCTGCTGCCGCTGAAAAACCTCCGGTATCGACTACAGCTAGTAAAATGGCTAAATCATCAGATTTCGTTCGCATGCTATTTCCCTCAACTTTATCCAATCGCTCATCAGCTTTATTGCATTTATAACAAATATCATTTGTAAAAACCTCTGTTTTTCACAAAACATCTTTAATGCAAAATGCCCCCCATCAATTAACAACGCGACGGTATAGCGACCAATACATCGGCTATTGCTGGTCATTTTCAAACAACAGAGAGTAAATATTATGCCTTTAGCACTTCTTGCATTGACGCTCAGCGCCTTTGCTATTGGAACAACGGAGTTTGTGATCGTGGGGCTACTCCCGACCATGGCTTCCGACCTAAATATATCACTGCCTTCAGCAGGCTTGCTGGTTAGCCTTTATGCACTTGGTGTTGCCATTGGCGCCCCGGTTTTAACGGCTTTAACAGGAAAGTGGAATCGTAAACACGTATTGATTACCGTCATGTCACTGTTTGTTGTCGGTAACTTAGTTGCATGGCAAGCACCTGGATATAACACCCTGATTATCGCTCGTATTTTGACAGGTTTAGCCCATGGTGTATTTTTCTCCATTGGTTCAACCATTGCTACCGGTCTGGTACCAAAAGAAAAAGCCGCCAGCGCCATTGCGATTATGTTCACTGGTTTAACCGTGGCGTTAGTCACAGGCGTGCCGCTTGGGACATACATAGGTCAAACCTTTGGCTGGCAATCAACCTTCTTAGTTGTTGCGCTATTAGGTTTAATCGCATTAATTGGTAGTGCTTTCTTAGTACCAAATAACTTAAAACAACCTGCTGCAGCTAAGCTTTCATCGCAGCTTAAGGTATTAACTCAACCTAGATTATTACTGGTTTATGCGATTACTGCACTGGGTTATGGCGGCACTTTTACAGCATTCACTTTCCTTGCTCCTATTTTGCAGCAAGAAACTGGCTTTAGTGCTAATGCAATTAGTTTAATTATGTTGGTTTATGGAGTCTCAGTTGCGATTGGTAATATTTGGGGCGGAAAAATGGCCGATAAAATGGGCCCAATAAAAGCCCTTAGCATTATTTTTACTGGTCTTGCAGCTGTGCTTATCGTGTTCAATTTTACCGCCGTTAACCCTATTGCCGCGGTAGCCACGATTTTAGTTTGGGGGGCATTTGCATTCGGTAATGTTCCAGGTTTACAAGTATATGTAGTGAAACTTGCTGAAAAATATACACCAGATGCAGTGGATGTTGCTTCCGGTTTAAACATTGCCGCCTTTAACGTTGGTATTGCACTTGGTTCATGGGGCGGAGGGATGGTTGTCGCTGAAGCAGGCTTAATGCATACACCTTGGGTAGGTGCAGTAGTTGTACTGATAGCGCTTGCTTTGACCCGCTTTAGTGGTCGTCTTGATAAGCGTGCAGAAAGTTAATGGTAAAAATGTATTAATGAAATAAACACGACTCTTACCCTTAGAGCTGGTCAATGCAGCAGCATTGGCCAGCTTTTCGCAACTTATATTGATTGGTATTAGACAAGATTGAAACTGATAAGAGGCACTCAATGAAAACCGTTTTTATTACTGGAGCTAATCGTGGCTTAGGATTAGAGCTTGCAAAGCAATATGCACAGCGACATTACAAGGTCATCGCTTGCTGTCGCGATATTGATTCAGCGCATGAGTTAACCCTGTTAGCACAACAGTATTCAACCATTCGCCCTTATGCTCTAGATGTTAGTCATGAAACAGATATTCTCGCTTTAACTGAGGTGTTTAAAGAGCAACCTATTGATGTACTTATTCATAATGCTGGGGTGAGTGGTGAAGGATGTGACAACTTAGGCAATATGGATCAGCAAAGATGGCTAGAGGTGTTAAAGGTCAATACCATCGCACCCATGTTAATCACGCAGGCCTTGCTCAATAATATTCTAGCCGGCCAAGATAAAACCATAATCGGGATGACCTCAATACTGGCCAGTATTGATGATAACCGCTCAGGGGGACGATACAGCTATCGAGCATCAAAAGCGGCCCTCAACCAAATAATTAAATCTCTAGCCTGTGAATTATCCGAAGCGGGAGTGAAGACCATGGCAATTCATCCAGGTTGGGTAAAAACCGATATGGGTGGCAAGGAAGGCAAGGTAACAGTAGAAGAGAGTGTTAAAGGCATGCTTAATGTAATCGACAATTTAAAACTTAAACATTCAGGTTCATTTTTTGTCTACGATGGCACTCAATTGCCATGGTAAGCCCTGTAGTTACGTCACATGAAAGCTCTAAGGGGATGATATGCTTTTTACCTTTATAATCCTTTGTATTATCGCTTTGCTCGGATGGTATTTATACAAAGTCTCCCGTGATATTTCCCAAATTGACTGGGATTGGAATGGCGATGAGATCCTATAAATTGATATCGCCTGCATCTATGGCTGGTCACATTATATTCTAATGAAAAACTGTGAGCTCGCTCTGGTGCTGAGTAAATACTTTAACGCGAAATGGGGCGTGCGACGTGAAGTCGTATGAAGCGCTGTTCACCGCTTAATGTGTGAACCATCTGTATCACCAGATGAACCTATGAGCCTGAATAAAGTAGCGGCTCTGACAATGTAACGAAGAATGGTCATGGACTATTCGGGATCTAAATCGCGAGAGGACGATCCTCCTGATAACCACAAATCGGGTGAGTGCTGGTAGTCAGTAAGATGAACATAAGTGAATCCGCGTAAGGTGCGTTATACGTTGAAGCAGCGGAAGTTGTAACCCTCCCTTATATCGATCATATTTTAAGAGAGTTTTCTTTATTTAACCGCTCATATAGCTTGGGCGGTAGCAAAGAATGTCGTAGCAAGAAAGGGGATTAGGTTGGATGTATTCCACAAAGGGTTCACCGTTAAACACTTATAGGCCTTGAAAGAATTGACTCAGACAATGTACCTGCTTTGTACATGAGCAGAACCGCCCAAACGTGAAGTTCACACCTATTTGTTTAGCAAACTCCTTATGCAATAAAGGTTTTCATTTCTTATCTGTGGCTGAACAAATACCCGTGGTTCAGTCTTAAATAATCGACAACAGCGTGATTTTGTACCTCAGAAATGTCTAAATTCAAATTAGCACCGCCAGTCTTTAGACTGGGCTGGCAGTGCTTTTTACGACTCAATATTTAATCAACTAACATTAATCAACTAACATTAATCAACTAACGCCACACCTGATCAAATACTCGGTACATATTACCACCCAAGAATTTGCCACAATCCTCTTGGCTATATCCATTTTGTAGCATTTTATCAATCAGTGCCGCTACAATTTGGTAAGGTGCTGGAGTAGGGAAGCCCTTTGCACCTGCTGCTGCACTATAGCCGCCATCAGGGAAAACAGCAGCGCCCATTGGGGTTTGCATGATTGAGGCAGTAAAACTAATATTGGGAATATAGTCTGAACCAAAACCCACGTGATCAATACCAACTAGGTTCACCATGTAATCGACATGACGGAATAGCGCGTCTGTGGTAACAATATCTGGGTTAGACGTGTCCATAAATGCGCCAACCATATTGATTGAGCATACACCACCACTCTCTGCGATGGCTTTGATTACTTCGTCAGATAAACTACGTTGATAATTGGCCATGGCTTTTGCACCTGAGTGCGAAGAAATAACAGGTTGACTACTGCGCTCTATAGCATCAAGCGAGGTACGTTCGCCTGTATGGCTAACATCTACCACCATGCCGTAACGGTTATAGCTATCAATCAGCTTTTTACCAAAGGCGGTCAAACCGCGATTTTCAGGTTCAAAGCAACCATCTCCTACTTCATTGCGATTGTTGTAAGCTAAAAGACAGTAGCCATAACCTAACTCACGCCACAAAGCGACACGGTCCACATCGCCACCAAATATCTGGGTGCCTTGGTGAGTAAAAAATAGCCCAAGCTTGTCCTCTTTTACCGCATCATCAATGTCTTTTGTTGTACGGATAATTTTGTAGCTGTCTGGGCGTTCTCTCATTTTATTAAGATAAAAATCTGTGCCTTTCATGATGCCATCGACAGAGGCGTCTAACGAGTCCGCAGATGGACATGCTGCAAGTACTTTAAAACCAGCAGCCTTACAACGGTCCATTTCATCGTGAAATTCTGGCGCTTCAGGTGAAGACCACTGACTGGGATATAGTGCAGAAAATAGGGTATCAATGGTCATAGAATCACGGACAATATTGACAGCTTTTTCTGATGCGGGATAAAACTGTTTACGCTGTGGGATATTGGAATAATCTTTGATTTCAAATTCAGGTAGCTCAAGGGTTTTGTTATTAGTCATAATTCGATTCCTATAGTGTTTGCGCCTTTCAACATGTTCAATAAACGCTGAACTTGTTTAAGATTTAACTATAGTAGTCTCATTATCGTTGGAGTATTAATCGTTTATGTATGATCAAATCCTCAACTACTAGGATCCTGTTAACATCACCTTAAGGACTGACATGGTTTAGTCATACCACCAGACGCCGCATGGCTAGATGATATTCACTTTCAATATCTCGATAATAGGTTGTTAGGTTTTTTTCATTAGGTGAGTCCCGCAGGTTCATCGTTAGCTGCAACAATACCTAAAGCTAGCTAAGGAGGTTTTCTTAGCAATGTGGTCATTGCTCAAAGATGATTTGTGCCAAAACGAGGTTGTTTATTACAAAAAAAATCAGCAACAAACCTTGGTTAGTTGCTGATTTTTGGCTATTTAATTTCTATTCATATTCAGAAGAATAAGTTTCTGAATAAGAATGAGAATATAGCTCAAATAAGTTTCCAAATGGGTCTTCTAAATACACCATTTTGTAAGGCTTATTATCATCTTCTGGATGGTAGCGCATGATGTCCATTCTGACTTTGCCACCGAATTTTTCAACTCGCTCGATAACGCCTTCAAAATCATCTGTTTCTAACCGGCGTTTTTCAAGACAGTTGTCGCCTAAATTGTTAAGCAGCTTCTTTATGTTGCTCTGGATTTAACTCCACAGCGCCTATCGGCTGCCAGTTTCGCTCTTCTTTTGACCATCGCTCTGGATGTTCATTTCTTTTTGTCTGATACAACGCTTTTCGCTTCGCCAGTATTCCCACATCAAGACCATCATGCCTCTGGTTTGGTGTCACAAACTTAATCCTGCTATGGCGATGCTCGTTGTTGTACCAACAAACAAATTCATTGACCCATTTACGTGCTGCTTCCGGCGTTTTTCAAGTCAAAATGTAGCATCTCAATCTAGCGTTCTAATCACCATAATTTCGCCATTTTTAAGACGAAAGGCTCATCAGCAATGATGAGCCTTTCGTTTATCAGTTTTGTTAAAAAGGTCATATCTGAGTCATACTTAAATACCTATCTCATACTTAATTAACTATGTCAGACTCGAGCCTTTCAATAAGTCATTGCTTTATATATTTAATTTAATTGTGTTTATTGTAATATCTTAAAAGTATGAATTAAGCACACTGCAAGTATGAATGATTAATAACAAACTCATTCTTAAATTCATATTTTGTAAATTAACTTTATTGCTATCATCAATGTATTGATTTCATATACACCTGTTTTGGCAAAGCGTGTTTGGGCAATCTATAGGGACATTGATATGAGTGTTAACGGAAAAGGGCTTTATGCAGTGAAAAATACTGTGGCATTCTTCGTATTACATTGTTGCTTCGGACTTGCAGTTAGTCATGCCAACGAATCACTGACTTTGGCACTCTCAGGTGTTATCGAAGATAAATGTGAAATCACTATTCCAAGTAGTTCGCCTTTTGATTTTAGCCAACAGCTAATACACAGTACAACGCTGTCTATTGATTGTAACCAAACGATGTTGGTCGCACTTCGCTCTGAGTACGGTGGGCTTAAATTAAATCAAACTCAGGATGAAAATAGAATTATCGCAGCCTATGATATTGATTTAAAAATTGAATCGATTCAATTTAATATGAGCGCGAATAGTTTTGATATTCAACAAGAGCAACGATTTAATGCTGGCGAAAAAATTCCATTTGCGACGTCGGGTAGTTTAGAGATTAGCCTTCCTGAAGCATTGGTATATGCCGGGAAATACACCGATATTCTGCATGTTGAGGTTTATCCTAATTTTACCATGCAGGGTATTTAATGAAGTTTTCTCCAGATGGAGAAAGTTGCCGACCGATAGGTGAATATCGGTCGGCATAGTAAAAAACCAATCTGAAATTTTAAAAGGAGTTTTACAATGAGAAAGATTACTTTAATTGCGGCATCTTTAACAGCACTATTCGCCAGTACAGCTAACGCTGGTGACGTTCAATTAGTTGGTTTTGTTCCTGCGGTATGTGAGGTGACAGGTCTAAATACTCAATTAAATGATTTTGGTAACTTACAAGGCGCTAATACCGCTTCTGATATTGATTTTAATGTTGAATGTAATGATGTCGATGGTGCAAACATTGAAATGATTAGTGCTGAAGGTGGCCTAGAATCAGATGATGCTGAAGATCAATCTATGCCTTATACGGCTACTTTAGCCATAGTTGGTTATAGTTCTGACCTAGTGCTTAATGCGCCTGGTGGTATGGGCACTAATGGTGCAAATATTAATCAAGATTATTCTGCAGGAGGCTTGCTAGGTGGCGCATCAGCAACATTGTCATTTAGCACACCGGGTGGTGCAAGCTGGTCTGGTGGTTATTCTGATACGTTAACCGTTCAAATTAATGCGGCTAATTAATTTAGCTTAGTCAGCACAAACATGAGGGACATAACTCCCTCATGTTTAATTATATTAATATGGAGTGTTTTATGATTAAAAATATGACTACATCATGTCTAGTGGCAATGGTCAGTCTTATAACCGTTTTTAGTTTACCGAATGCTTTTGCTTATAAAGTGCAGCCTATGGTGGCAGAAATGTCACCTGTAGGTAAAAAAGCACAGTTAAATCTGCGTATAGAAAATAATGACAGTGAATCACTCACTGTTGAGATGATACCACTGCAGTTGGTTATTAATAATTCTGGTAAAATTGAATATATTCCAGCTGAAGATGATTTATTAATTATTCCTGTGACGGCTATTTTAAAACCTGGCCATTCTCAAGCTGTTATGGTGCGCTATTTAGGTGAACCTGATATCGCTGAGTCAAAAGCTTATAGTGTTGGTTTTCGTCAAATACCGATTACCATGGAAAACGGTGATAGTTCACAAGTGAATATGGCGGTTAATTTTAATACCTTGATTAATGTAGTTCCGAGCAATACGAAAGCAAATTTGCTAGTTAAAGAATTAAAATTAATAGATGGAGAGTGGAAAATAACGATTAACAACTCCGGTAACCGCTATGTACGTTTAAGTGAAACTCAATGGCAAGTTAGTGATGGTGCAAACTCACTGCAGTTAAATAAAGAGCAACTTTCTGAGTTACTGAATGGCAATTTATTTTTACCCAACTCTTCTCGAACGTTAACGATGAAGCCTATTGAATCATTCAGTATGGATAAAATTGAGATTAAAATTGAAATTATGAAATAGTGAGTTAGACTTTTTATCAGGCACCTGCTGTGTCAATTTTGTAGTTTCTTTTAGATTACTAACCTTTGAGATAAAAAGGAGGCTTATGTACATCAATTCGATAAGCTTACAAACAGTGCTTGGATGGTGCGGTATTTCTTTAATGTCTCTGTTCTTAGGAAAACCAGTGTATGGAATAGAGATCTCTCCCATGGTTACCGCACTCTCTATTGGTAGTCGTGCTAATTATCAGCAATTTTTAATTACAAATAATTCTAATTTAACTTTACCTGTAGAAATTGATGTTAATGAAATTGAGTTTAACCCCCTAGCAAGTGGTGCGAGCTATAAGGTTATATCTGAAACTTCCACCGATTTATTAGTATTTCCTCCAGCAACCGTTTTAGCTCCAGGTGCAGTTCAGTCCGTTCGTGTTCAATGGCTGGGGCAAGATACCTTAGCCAATTCCCAAAGTTATTTTATTCGTTTTAGCCAGCCTCAATTAGTCGATGATAGTGCAAGTAAAAGTGGGGTTAAAATATTTGTACATTTTAATGCGGCAGTTCACGTATCGTCCAGCAAGCAGCAACCTCAGTTGGTGATTAATACATCCTCTATTCAACATCAGATTATTAATATAGATACTGATTATTCATTACAAAAGAAACAACAAAATACCTCGTCATTGTTAAAGTTTACGGTTGATAATATAGGTAATAAATACGCTACGCTTAATGATTATTATTTGAATATAACAGAAGCCGACGGTAATACATTTACTATCGAAGAGGAGGCGCTTGTAACAGATCAAATTAACACCTTTTTTCCTCCACATTCAAAACGTGAGGTGTCCATTAATCTTGGTCGCGTATTGTCTAAAGGCTTTAGTCTAGCCATTACCCCTGTGGTGCGGTAGTTTTTATGAGTAAATTAATTCAACGATTGATATTAATGTGCTTATTACTCTCTTTTACGCTCATGGCTGAGGACGTAATATTAAACCCCACTGGGCGGGATATTAATCTACAAAGTTTGTTTCGATTACAAGACAGTCCAATTGGTGATGTTGAATTAACGATAACAGCAGATCAAAAAATTGAACTGCCAGCCACATCCACTTTGGCGTTGTTGGCTGACACCCTGGTACCGGAAACGCTTGAGCTATTATCGACATTTCAGCATGATGATGTATTAAACCAAGCTGATTTTTCAAAGGCTGGGCTTAGTTTGACTTTTGACATGTCAACTTTTGAACTAATAATGCAAGCACCTATTGAGGCGCTTAAAATTAGCGGCCTATCGTTTGCTCCCAGCAAAAATACCCGTCGATATATAGAAGCATCATCATTGAATGGTTATGTAAATCTTCACTTGTCTGCTACCAATACTTCGAATATTAGTGATGATAGCCAAAATTTTCTCGATTATAACCACCTTCTTGAAACTGGGCTTAATTACCGAAATGCCGTTTTGGAGTATGAGGCGGTTTACAATCATTTAGATGGTCAATCTGGAGAGTACTCTCGCCAAGGTACGCGTCTTAATATTGACTTTCCTAGCCAGGGTACTCGTATGGTTTTGGGGGATTTTTATAGTCGCCCCAGTGGTTTTCAGTCTGGTATTGATTTTCTTGGGTTAGGGATTTCTCGTGACTTTTCACTTATTCCAACCAGAAATGTTAGGCCAACGGCTGCACGTCAATTCACTTTAGAACGAACTTCTGAAGTTGATGTTTTAATCGATGGGGTGGTAGTAAAAAGGCTCAGCCTTGGTGCGGGTTCTTATAATCTTGAGGATATTCCTTTAGCCGAAGGCGTTAGTGATGTTGAGTTATTGATAACCGATCGTAATGGACGTCAAGAACGAATAAATTTTAGTATTGCCACGGGTATGGATCTGCTAAAACCTGGAGAATTTGAATATGCATTTAGTTCAGGAGTGACGAGTGATTTAGTTGAAGACAAGCTTAAATACGACCGCGATGCATTTGTTGTCGATGGTATGTTGGAGTACGGTCTCACGCCATCACTAACATTAGGCGTAAACATGCAGGCGGCACCTAAAATCTACCAACTGGGGCAACGGAGTTTGTTTGCTACAGGATTAGGTGTGTTTGATTTAAACCTTGCTTATAGTAACCAAGATTTAGTTGGCGAAGGAGCGGCTGCCAGTTTAGGGCTTGATGTCAGTTTCGAAGATGGCCCTGATAATTCTCAACTCAGTTTTTTTTATGAATATTTTTCTCAGTCATTTACTCGAGTCGATGATTTGTTTCAAAGATCTGATGATTCGGTTTTTAACCCTATAGATTTACTTTCTTCTTTAAATATTAACAAACATTTTTTCACCAGCCGTTATAGCCGATCAATCACTCAGGCTTTGCGAGTTAGCCTAACCCTTAACTATATTGATGTATATCAAAAGGAAGGTGATTATTGGACTATTAGCCCAGCACTTTCTGGTGATCTATTTGATACCCCAGCCACTTGGAGTGTTCGGTTAACACACAAAGATAATCAGGATGAAAGTAACGAATTTAATGCATTACTTACTCTAAGTTGGCCGTTTGGTTCATCTCGCGTGGTGAGTAGTTATAGCAGTGACTTAGAAGATTTAAAAACGGAATATAGTTATCTTAACGGCATCGGAAAAACAGGTGGGGTCAATATGTTTATCGGTGCACAGCGAACCAGTGATACAGATGCTAACCTAGAAGCGGGTATTGATTACTCTGCTAATCGGTATCAAGCCAACCTTCAACATACTAGCCGGTTTACCGACTTTACGAATAAGCAAAGTAGTCATTTTAGCCGAGCAGAACTTTCATCAGCATTAGTGTTTTCGGGTTCTCAATTTGCTTTAGGTAGACCTGTCGGAGATAGTTTTGCCATTATTCAACCGCACGCTAACTTAGCAAATAATCGTATTGATGTGGATATGTCAGATGAAGGGGCGAGAGTGCATAGTGACGGTGTAGGTGCAATGGTCGTTCCAGATCTTGTCGCATATAATGAGCAATTAATTTCCTATGATGTAACAGATTTACCTCCTGGTTACGATTTAGGTGAAGGGGTGTTCGCGCTCAATCCTGGATATAGACAAGGTTACTCACTTCAAGTGGGCTCTGATGCAATTATCACGGCTATGGGGTCAATTTTTGATAACAAAACGGGTGAACCTGTTAGTTTATTAGCGGGTAAAGCGATATCTCAAACAGATAGAAACTTTGAAGCATTAGACTTTTTTACTAATCGCAGCGGACGATTTGCGATTAGCGGCCTAAAACCTGGCACCTATTTACTCAAGCTAAATAGCGAATCAGTAGGTACATACGAGTTTATTATTAGCGATGAAAGTGGTGCATTACTTCGCTTAGGTAAGATTTATGTTGATTAACACGAGATGTATAACACACTCATCTCCTAGGAGGACATATGACTCAGACTAACTCTATCAAGTTGATTAAGACAAAACTTAAGAAGGTTTTCTGTCTGATCGCTATAATTATCGGTTCTAGTTTATTTACTATTAGCGCTTTTGCTGCTTGTGAAGCTCGAGTGCAAAGTGTCAATTTAATGAGTTCAGGTGTTCAAAATCAATATGATGTGTTTGCGACAAGTACTTTTGGTTTAGTGCAGTCTTATGAGGTGAAAGTAAATTTTAGTGACCTCAATGAAGATTGCTCCTTGAGTTTAATGATTTCAACTGTCCAGCAAGGGTATGAACTTACAGGTCAAGGTGGCAATTTATTATCATTTACGCCATACCTTCAAACTTCCGGCAGTTTTATTCAAAATAGACACTGGTTTGCAGAGGTATCACCGAACCAATCTACTTTTCGTTTTCAATTACGATTCCCGTCACAACAATTTGGAGCTGCTGGGGATTATTCAAATCAATTAATCGTTCAACTCATCCCAAGCCCAGAACAATCATCGATAGTTCTAGATGAACGTAACCAATTAATTTCATCTCGTATTCCACCTGTTGCAAGCATTAGCTTTTACGGCTTATCTCAAAGGCTTTACCCATTAGACCTTGGGCGATTAACAACAGGTAAAAAGGTAAACATCGATCCTAACTTGTATATTCGTAGTACTACAGGCTATGAAATTAGTTTCCGTTCAGATAATCAAGGTAAGTTAAGACACCAAAGTAAGCATGAACGCTGGGATGTTGACTACGAATTCAGTGTTGCTGGCAGTGTGATTGATTTTTCGGAAGCAGGTAATCAGCTAATTGTTAATGCACCGCAAAACCCTAACGGTCAAAGAATTCCTATGACGATTCAAATAGGTGAAACAGAAAATAGGCCTGGTGGTGTGTATGAAGATGAGATTCATATCGATATCAGTGCATTAGGCCTTGGAGGTTTTTAATCTAAAGCTGCTTATTAAATAACATCGCTCTTTGGCGGAGGGGATCAGTAAGTCACTATTTTTTAAATCTGTTTTATCAGCAGCTAAAACAGATTTCAGCTATAGAAAAGAAGATGACTCAATTGAAACAAATAACGCTAAATTACTCTCTACAATTTTATTTCATTGGAGGATTTTTTATATTGTATGTAGATGAACCTTTGCCCAATTCACCGCTTGGATACGGTTTTTAACCTCAGTTTTCTTGAATACCTTATAAAGATGAGATTTAACCGTGTGTTCACTCACAAATAGTGCATTAGCAATATCAATGTTGGAGTTGCAGGTGGTGAGTAATTTCAGTACATCACGCTCACGGCGAGTGAGAGAGACGGGTTGTTGTTCTGGAGGGAGTTCATCCTTTCGGTAGTGTTGCAGTAACTCGCTCATCATTGTTCTTGGTAACCAACATTCACCCGCGAGAATTTTTCGCATTCCACGCTTCAATAAATCCAGTGAGCATGATTTGGGGAAAACACCGCAACAATTTGGCCAATCGAGTAAATCTCGCTTTTTGAAGTTTTGAGCAGTATTCAGTAAAACGGTATGCACTTGGTTAATATCTTCATTAAATAAACTATCCCAACAACTTTCATCAATATTCGGTAAGTCAGCGACATCAACAAGTAATAATGGATTTGATGTGTTTTCGAGGTGAGATAGATCTCTTTCACTGCTAATGAATAGGGTCTCACAACCTAAATTTGTTTTTAGAAAATCAGAAATAGCTCGACTCTGAATAGACAACTTCATGACTAAAAATAGAGTTTGTTTAAACATAATGAATCATTTCCTTTTCATCACCGTGGTGTATTAGAGGATCATATCTAACTCCGAATCTACCATTTAAATTAGCACACATGGTCTATTTCTGCCATATTTTGAAAAATGATGACCTGATATAGATAGGTTGTTAATTTCTACTCTTAAAAACCTTATCAAGTTAAATAATTGTCAATGCTAGTGTATCATTTTGATTTTATTGCTTATTATTGAATAATGTTTTGAGGAATTATCGTGTCTTAATTGATAGTGAATGTGTAACTGTTCATTTAGCGTTACAATAAATCACACTTTATTAGTAAGGATATTAATCTTGTTGGTTCGCAGCTTAAAAATAATGATGCTTTTGCTTCTGTCTATGAGTGCATACTCAGTGACGGCGGATGAGCATGAGCAGTCGGTTATTTTTAGTGATTAAACGTTAGCTGATTGTTTTATCATTAAGTTTAATGTTGCTTGGTGCCCGAAGCTGTCAATCATGAGCGCAAGATGTACTCAGCGAGGTTATAGTTTGATAATGTGGAAGTTGTTTATGTTAATTTTGATAGCCATTACACCACAAGAGTCTATTAGTGGATAAAACCTAGAAGGTATATTGAGTTAGATGTGACCGCTATGACCCGAATTGGTATTCAGCGCCACTACGGCTGTAGTGCAAGCAGTTAAGTGTTTTGGAGAATAAATAACTTGTATAAATATGCCCACTTTACAGTGGGCTTATTTTTGAGCGTCTAAGAATAAAGCAAGCTTAATCAGTAGGCTTTTGCTATTGATAATAACTGCGGTAAAAATTCATTATCTAATGTGGCAATCTCGGCTTGTTCACTTAACACATCATGTAAAATTTCATGGGTAGTAAGCGGGTTTGCTAATACCACTCTAAATACCGTGACGATTTCACGGTGGTATTTAGCCGGTTTTATTCTCGTACGTGAGACAAATGATTTACCTTGTTCACGTTGATGCTTTTGAATAAAGCGGGTTAAGCGGTCAAGCAGGTAATTACAGCGCTCTACAGTATTTATATCATCATTAGCTAATGCTTTATCAATTGTTAGTTGAACAGTCTTAGGCACGTAACGGTAGGTCAAAATACATAATTCAGGCTCTGTGATGAGCTCAAAATTTTCATCTGCAGCAATGTGCGAGGCAAAATAACGGGCCATTTCTAGACCGTTGTTGATTAAAATCTCATAACCGTCACCACCGATGATCTGTAAACAAGCATGCACTAGCATTGCCATGCCAGGTCGTGAGCCTTCGAGGGTTTGACTACCTAAATCTTTAGAGCCTACTCGCAAAATATACTCGGCATGATGAGCAATGGCATGTGCAAGCTCTGGGTCTTTAAATAACACCATGCCCGCACCCATAGGCACGTACATTTGTTTATGGGCATCAATAGTGACCGAGTCGGCTAATTCAATGCCATCGAGTAAATAGCGGTATTTGTTCGACAGTAAACTGGCCCCGCCCCAAGCTGCATCAACATGAAAGTGGCATTGGAGTTCAGTGGCGAGTTTTGACAGTTCAACTAGTGGGTCGATATTACCGGTTTCGGTGGTGCCAGCAACACCCACAATGGCCATTACCTTAATATTGTCATCGGCGAGCTTTAAGGCGGTTTGACGCATGGCCGCTACATCGACTTTATTGTCCGCAGTGGTGGGGGTACTGATGATGTTGTCTCGACCAATACCCAGTAAGTCAGCGGTTTTACCAATTGAGTAATGGCCGCGCTCAGACACTAAGATGGCTAAATCGTCATATCCATAGTGTTTCAGTGCTTTAGGTAATCCTTCACGGTTAATGCCTTTAAAATTACCATCAGCTTTTAGTAACTGGTTTCGTGCTATCCATAATGCGGTGATATTGGCCACCGTGCCACCAGAGCAAAATGCGCCAAGGGAGTAGTTAGCGCTGTGCATCCATTGCTCATAAAAGTCAGTGTCTTGGCTGTAAATTAAGTGATGCATCATCCCCAGCACTTGGCGCTCTAATGGAGTGAATGCTTTAGATGTTTCGATTTTGACTAAGTTCTGATTCAAGCCCACCATCATTTTAGATAAGGGTAAAACAAAGTAGGGCAGCGCTGATGTCATATGACCGATGAAGCTCGGCGCCGAGGTATGCACCGAGTGTGCTACCAGATTTTGCATTATTTCGTCAGTATAATCAGATACAAAACGAGGCGAATCAGGAATTTGAAACGCTTTAAAGTCAGTTTCAATAAGTGATAATGGCTTTTCTAATGCAGCAATACTCTTACCTAAAAAGCCCGCTAAGTCTTCAGAAAGTTTCTGCTCGATAATGCTTAATGTTGAGTCAGCATCTTCAGGTACGGTAAAAATACGCAGAAGACTTGCCTCTGATGCTTGTGCTATGCGGTCGTGTTTGGTCATTAACTGGTGCCATCATTTTTATTCTTGGGCCAATAATGTGCTAAATATATTGATATAAGCGCTTTCATGGCCATTATGAGGGCTAACTTTACTGCAAGGATTATTTCGCAGCAAGTTTTTAACTCAAACTGACTATTTACTCAGCGACAACTGATAAATTGCGGCGATATTCTGCGCAGTATTCGCCAGGTTGTCATGGGCGTTAGCCAGAATATCATCCAGTGGTGCTAATGACGGAATAATAGGAAATATCGCTGTCATGCCTTGAGCTAAAATTAGCTCGGCGCCATCACCAAAGCAGCCAGCAATGCCAATGACAGGTACGTCTTGATGTATACCTTGTTGCAGCACACCCATTGGGGTTTTACCGCCTAATGTCTGGCTGTCCATGCGTCCTTCACCTGTGATGACGAGATCGGCGTCAGCGATAGCATCTGCAAGCTTCACCGTGTCAATGACGATATCGACCCCCGGCTTTAGCTTGGCATTGAGTAGTGTCATCACCCCATAGCCCATACCGCCGGCCGCGCCTGCGCCAGGAAACTCAGCGAGCTCAGTTGTCGTTGTAAGTGAATGAGTTGCACAAACCACCTTGGCAAAGTGAGCTAATGCAGCATCAAGTTCTGTAACCATCTGCTCATCTGCGCCTTTTTGAGGACCAAAAACAGCGGATGCGCCATTAGGGCCGCATAGCGGATTATCTACATCACAGGCCACCTCAATTTTACATCGCGCCAGTAACGGGTGAGCTGATGTGTTATCAATTTTTGCAAGCTCGGTTAACCCCAAGGCGCCATAAGAAATAGGCTTATTTTGTGCTGTAAGTAAGGTAAAACCTAACGCCTGGACCATACCTGCACCGGCATCGTTTGTCGCACTGCCACCTAAACCTAAAATAATATGTTTTATACCTCGGTCTAAAGCGTCTTTTATTAATTCACCCGTGCCATAACTTGTCATTAGCATAGGGTTACGGTTAGCACGTTCCACGTAATCTAGGCCAGATGCTGCGGCCATCTCAATCACAGCGGTCGCAGTTTGAGCATCTTGATTAATGATGCCGTAATGAGCGTTTACAGGAGTGCCTTCGGGGCCTGTGACTTGCAAGCTGATAATTTCCCCTTGGGTTGCATCAACCATAGCCTGCACCGTACCTTCGCCACCATCGGCCATCGGCACTTTACAATACTGAGCATCAGGAAATACTCGCTTAAAACCTGCTTCAATGGCATTAGCAACACCTAAGGCGCTGAGGCTTTCTTTGAAGGAGTCTGGCGCAATGACAATTTTCATAGGTGTCCTACCTGTAGTAACTTAGTGATTGGCGTTTAAACCTGAGCTTATGAATAAATTAGCAGTAAATGCATGTTTGATAAATGCTTAAAACGAAGCAGCTATTGAAAAATTTTATTATTGCTATTGGATAAGTGGATATTAGCCATAAAGCTGGCTTTGATAGGGGCAGGACTTGGGGATAGGACTTAGGCCAGGAGTAAAAATGAAAATGGGCACTCATCTCATGATAAATGCCCACAAATATATAATTCAGCTGAAAACCACCAAAGTGTAAGTGATGGTTAGGCGACGGAAATTTGGTTAAACAACTGGAATAGCCAATAGCCAAATAAACCGTAGCTGGTTAACAGTGTCAATATGGTCGAAAACTTTGCCACTGGCGCAATAGGCGTTTGTTTTAAGGCTAAGTGGCACAATACAATAGAAAACAGGCTGATTGGGGCAACAATAATGCTTAAAGGCAAAATAATAATCGCCCCTGTTAGTAGTATTAACGCCGATTGCATACAAGGCACTTTTTTATTGGTTAACAACAGTGGCACTAACGCCGCACCAAAGCCCAATAACACAGCGCCCAAATATAGAATAAATTGTGCCAAGGATTGATACTCGGCAATAAAGCCAATTAACGCAATAAGCGGAAACACTAAGCTCAGTGTGACATGCTTTTGGCTAACACTTTTTTGCACGTATAAGCCTGCAAAATAGCAGCTAGCTTGCGCGATAGCATTAACGCAAGTAAAGGCCATTAAAGCAATGAAGATAAGAATGCTGTTATTGGTCATAACGGTTGAACTGGCGGCAAATGCCGGAAATGCAACCATTGAGCTAAGCAGAACAATTGATGTTTTTTGCATAATAATTTGGCTATTTCTACTGTATGAAATCAAAGATAGTGGCACTAGCAGTAAATTTTAATCGACTATTAGTGTAATAGCTTTTGTTAATTTAGTAATTGCAGATTATTTGTAGTTTATTGATAGTTACTGCACAAAACGTTAAATTTATCGCAAAAAAAAGCCTGCTATATTGCGATAGCAGGCTGGTATTTTTTACTTAGTTTTATAATTTGTAATTTACACTTAACATAATCATATGTGCTGTGTAGTCATGGCTATTACTGCCAAAACTCATTACATTCCAAATGGTATCTGGTTGGATATCATTGGCTGCATCATTATCTAAGTACTTTTCAATTTTGTAGTCTAAACGGACAGCCATTTTGTCAGTGGCTTGGTATTGACCATATAAATTGACGTTGTGCACTTTAGCAAAGTAGTCACCGTAGTTGCCAGTAACATTTTGGCGAACTTGAGTCGTACTGTCAGATTCTGAATAGGTGTAATCTAAACCTAAACGTAAACGGCTATCCATTAAGTTGTTGTAACTTAAATTTGCACCGACAACATCGATAGTATCTTCGATATCCGCTTCCCAAGTTGGACCTGAGAATGTGTTACTACCCGCTTGTTGTGACTCAATGATTTGATAATTATAAAATGCATTTAGCATCACATCTTTATTAAACATGTAGTTGAAATTGATATCGTAACTAGTGTCTTTCGACTCAGTTAGGCCAATTTCAGTGTCTGTATAATCATCAAGTGCGTAACGCGCGCCAAAATCGATGGCTAATGCTTCGAGAGGGCTATAGCTCACTCGCGCTTCAACCATACTACGGTCACGATCAGCAATGTAGTACTTACGTAATAAGTCGTTATTTTCTGAAGAGGTCCACTCAGACGCTTGGTAATCAGAACCATCCCGGCTGCCAAAGCTACCTTTAATCCACATGTCCCATTTATCAAAACTGTTTAAACGGTAACGGGCCCAAACTGTGCTTTCTTCAGTGACTTCACGCTCTGAATAACTACGCTCATCACGGTTATAATCAACTCCTGCATCAAGCTTCATTCCGCGAGTAATGCGGTAATCTGCAGCAATCTTAGCGCGATGAGTCGTTTGATCGTATGGCGTGTTATAAGCCACTTGACCGTTGACATCATTGATGCTGATTTGAGTCCACTCTTCGATGTTGGTGTTGTTGTCGCGATCTGAGTAGTCGTAGCTACCAGTAACACGAACTTCACGGTTGATACGCTTAGCTGCTTTTAACGTTAAGCCGGTGATATCAACTTTGGCATCAATTGATTCCGTTGGTACGCTGTAACCATAGCCTGAGGTGACTAAATCTTGATCTTGAGTCATTTGACCAAACATCAAACGGCCACTGATAGCTGCGCCATTTTCATTGTATTGACCTAATAACGACACAATATGTGATTCGTTGTCAGGGTCTAATGACATATAACCACGGGTTTGGCCACCAAACGTTGGGTTAAAGGCATTGTCATAGCTTAACTGGGCATTATCATTTTTAAAGATAGAACCGTCATAGTTAAGGCTAGTGAACCAGTTAGCGCCTCTAAATTTAATACCCGCATTGATGGTATCAGTGGTGTAATCAACAGGCTCTGCAATCATCATAGATTGATTGAAAAAGCTACCCGATGCCGTTTTGGTGCCGGTTTTTTCTTCACGTTGATAATTCACATAAGTAGTGAATAGTGACTCAGTTTGATATTCAAACCCTAAACCTGCACGTTCACGTTTAAGTGATAATTCAAACGGGTTTAAGCTGTTACCAAGCTCAGTCATACCGTCAGTTGTACCTGCTGTCACCCAGCCGTCAGGCAAGGTTAAATCGTTACCACCAATACCACTGTATGGAGACATCACGGTATTAGAGCTATAAGTAGCAATTGAGCGATAATTAAGGTTGAAGTTATATTGGCCTAATTTGCCAACATTCACATCTAAACGGCCATTGTCTAACCCTAAATCGGTGGCTTCAACTTTAGCGCGGTAGCCCGATTTACCAATATAGTTAATATCAGCATCAACTTTGGGAGCAAACTCGTTGCTGCTGCCAAATGCATTGGCAGAGTGAATATCATCTTCGCTGTTATACGCAACGCCTACACCCACACTACCGGTTACGCCAGTTTCTACAGCACAACCTTTACAAACCCACTTGTCATATTTGACTTTGTCTGTGTTGGCATTACCGACACCGTAGCCATCAGCGGCCATTGCAAAACCTGCATTGGCTACTAGCGCTAAGGTGATTAAGTTCAGTTTAAATTTCATAGTCGTACATCCTTAACGCTGAAGTAATTTGCCAGAAGGGTGGTTTGAACCATGTACTTGGCTATGACAATTTAAACAACTGCGGCCACCAGTAAAGGCATTATCACCAACATTAGAACCCATTCCTGTGTTGCCTAAGTAAGCATTGCTAGCATGACCATCGCTGGCATGACATTGCTGACATAGCTGAGGAGCACGAGTTTTTAGCATTCCTTCGTTAACTGAACCATGTGGGTTATGACAACTTACACAGTTTTCTGTCACTGGTGCGTGTTCCCAAAGTTTTGGACCACGTTTTTCAGCATGACATGAGTAACATGTTTCATTGACACTTGGTTTAACAAGATCTGAATCAGCCATGCTGCCATGTGGGTTGTGACAATCACTACAGGTCATTTGGTCAAACTTCATTGGATGACTTGAGCGTTTGTTCATGTCGGTTTTAACTTTAACATGACAACTAGTACAGACTTCCATTTCAGT
The DNA here is from genome assembly GCF_041469325.1 of Shewanella sp. 10N.286.51.B8. NCBI lineage: Bacteria > Pseudomonadati > Pseudomonadota > Gammaproteobacteria > Alteromonadales > Shewanellaceae > Shewanella > Shewanella sp. 10N.286.51.B8. Next base: position 122,251 of record NZ_JBFRKG010000003.1, on the reverse strand, counting down.
CTTTTTAGACAAAATAGGGTCATTTGCAGTATGAACATTATGACAAGATGCACAAGCAACATCAGCATTATCATGATGGCTAGTGTTCCAAGACATACGCTTGTCGTCTAAGTGACAGCCCATACAAACACTGTTTTGCTTTTCAGGTGCTAAGGTTGAGTTAGGGCCAAAAGCAATCATTGGCTCATTACCACCACGGTTATGCTTACCCATTGGGCCATGACACGCTTCACATTGAAGGCCAGCCATTGGGCTTTTTGATGAGTCAATTGCGCCATGAACACCTTTAAAGATATCCATTACTTTTTCTGAACGCTTATGACACATTAAGCATGAGTCAGCGCCTTTAGGTGAATAACTACCTTCTTCGAACTTTTTATCAAGTACGGCTTCAACTTCGTCAGGTGTCATTTTTGCATCCCACTTCGACGCATAAGCCGAGTGAGACATCCCAAGCGATAGCAAAACAACTGCCATAAATGTCGGGATTAAAGTGTTTAATTTCATTTTGATTTTCATAGTGAGGCTTCCCAATCTATCCATGATGTTGATGTGATTTATGTAATCTTAGGGAGAAGCAAGCTTCTCCCTTAAGGGTAAATTACATCTTCACCGCGGTGTGATCGAAAATAGTAGGTGCGTGACAGAAGAAACAGGTTTCTAACTGAGCAGCATCATTCGCCTCTTGGTAAGGCCCATTAACTAAACCGCCTTGGCTTTGAGCATGATTCTTGATTTCTTCAAAGCCATGACAAGAAGCACAAGTTGCTGTGATTGGGGTGGTGTACAAGCTCTCTTTTTGACCAGGATCTGAGTAAGCTTCGATGACCGATGATGCTAATGCGCCTTTAAGCTTGAATGCATCAAGATTAAAGTCGTTATGACACTGAGTACAATCACTGATGATATCTTCAGCACCATGAACACTGTGAAGCTTCATTTCTAAAGCACCTTGGTTTGCACCAGATGCGTATGTACCATCAGGGGTATGACAAGTCACACAAGCATCAACACCAATAATGACTTCGCCATCAGCATTTTCACGACCTAATTGTTCAGTCATAACGAAACCAGCATGATGTCCTTTATGAATTTCAAAAGTTTCACCGTGACAGTTTTGACAAGTTGAGAATGCGACAGAATCAGTATGGCGCATGCTTGGTGCTTCACCTGAGAAAGTACCAAATGTCATATCTGCTTTCATACTGGTCGTCATGACATCGTCACCACAATCAACAGTTGCAACACCATCGTTACACATTTCTAAACCAATAAAGCTGAAAGCAGTATCAGTGTCTTGAATACCAGCTGGTGAATCAACACCAAATGGTAGAGAAGGTATAGTGTATTCTAAGTTACCAGCAACAACCGATACCATATCTTGCAACTCGCCACCGCTTACTAAATCAACAGCAACTTTTGCTAAACCCGTTCCAGGACTTGCGTTGTACCCCATTACAGGGAAGTTTGGTCCAACGTTTGTGATTGTTTCTAAACGTTGAATTTGGCTAACAAAATCAGATGCATTAAGTGCATTACCTGTTGCATCAGTAATAGATACAGAAAGCGTCGCTGAGTTGTCTTCATTAACGGTAAGGGTTGAATTCATACCGTACATGTCGATGAAGGCTTTTTTCTCAGCCAAACCGCTAGTGTGAATTTCTTCAGTCCAGCTGGCATTGTGACATGCGATACAGTTTGAATTATCAGACTGTTGTGGGTGACCTTGGCCTGCTTCGAAGTCGATGTTTGTATGACAACTAGTACAAGTTTCCATGGTTGGAACACGTGTCCAGTTACCCCATTCAGTTAAGTCTTCTGACTCAACGTGACATGATTGGCAATTATCTTGAACTATGGCGTGAGCTGTTTCGGCGGTATTATCATTATGGCCCCAAGCTTTGTTTGAGTTGTGAACGTTATGCACTAAGTGAGCAAAGGCAACTTCAGGTTTACCACGACCGTCAGCCCACTCTTGGGTATGACAAGTAATACAGGTTTCTGCTGTCGTTGCTTGATGGTGAATAGTTTCACCTTCAGCATGACAAGCTGTACAGACTTCATGTGAAACAATATTTTTAGTATATTTAGCTTCATAGCCTTCGCCATCAAAATCAGCAACGATTTCACTTACCGGAACGGGCGTTACGCCGTCAAGTAGGGTAGAGGCTTTTGATACAACGTTGAAACGTTGGGTTAAATCAGCATTAAATGTGTCAGTGTCAAAGCTGTCGAAGGTAAATTCGTAACTACCATTTTTGTTATCCACAAAAGTCGATGTAGAACCTAGCTTCTGCCAATTAGCACTATTACCGGCGCCAGTGGCTCCGGCTGGGATTAACTGTGCAGAATTTTTAATTGAAATATCTTTTAAACCAACAACAACTAAATCTTCTTCGTTGGTTGCGAATACTTCAACGATAGGCATACCATCTTCATAAGTCACCTTAGTGACATCAAGATTAAGTTGTGCAATCGTTTCAGCTGGTTCGCCGCCTGGAAGGCCTGGGATACCATCTTTACCATCATCTCCGTCACTACCACAGCCGCTTAAGGCCACGCTTACTGCACTTGCTACGAGCATTAGTGCTAATTTGGAATTTTTCTTGTTCATCATTTGTCCCTGCATCAATAAGACATTGCTAATTTTGACTTAGCTTTTGCGCTACATAGATACTTAGTCTATTGAGTCAATTTAGCTTTTTTGGATTTTAAATTCATTAATATAAGATTAATCCACAATTAGAGAAAAATCTTTATATGTCGACTGAGACTGTGAAGCGGATCAGTCTATTTATAAATAGGTACATATTTTGTGAAAAATCAATTTTAATATTTTTTAAATAAAAAGAGCCGCACAGGTGCGACTCTTTTTTATTTTAGCAAATATTAATTACCACCCCAGTTAGAGTGAGCTTCTAAAATTTGCGTATCTTTATGACAAGTTGAGCATTGCTCTTTACCTTCATAAAGCACATCATAATCAGCTGCAGGTACACCAACCTGGTCAATACTACCCACAACACCGCCGTTAGTTTCAATGTGCTGGATAGTTGACTCGTTCAAACCATAAGGTGGAACGTGGCAACTTAAACAAGCTGCGGTTTGTGGCGACACTAAAAGTTGGCCTACATCATCTGTGCCAAATGCGACAGGAGTATCTGTTGGCTTGATGTTTTGAATAGAGAAACCGTCATCACCGTGACACGCTTGACATTCTGTTTTCTTAAAGAATAAGTCACCGCCAGCGTCATTAACGTAATGCTTACTATGCGCTACATAAGCAAGGTTTGATGTCATTCCAGAACTATTTACTCGGGTTCCATTGTGACAAGTTGCACAACCATCAATGTCGTTTGAGTATCTATGGTGGATTTCTGTTGTGTGACATTGCTGGCAATCTGTCATTTCTGCATGTTGTTTACGTGGAGACTCTTCAACAACGCTTCCATCTTGCTCAAAGTAGAAGGTATTTGAAGAGATATAACCTTTACCTTGTTTATCATTGTTTTCATCACAATCAGCAATAACGCCTCTGTAAGAACAAACTTGTAACTGGCTGCTTAAAGCAATTGTTGCATCAGCATCAATTAACGTTGTGATATCAAAATCTGTTGCGTTAAATGTTGATGAGATAGAGCCATCTGCTTGTTCTGTGAACTCGGATGTTTTTTGACTAGTAACTAGGAAGTCATTATCAGTTACACCATTAATCGCAATAGAGCTTTTAGAAGATAACTGTGCCAAAGCCACTAACTCTTCACCATTCATAGCAGTGAAGTTTGTAGTGATTTGTGAACCATCTGTAGCAACGTTAATGCTGTTAAATTTAACAGATATAGTCGCACCTAGGTGATTGCTGTTTAAAGCGTAATGTGCTTCAGATGCACCACGTGCAAATGATTCATCAGTATGACAACTAATACAGTTATCACCTGCGTGGTGAGCCATTGGAACGCCTGCCGCTTCTGCTGCTGGGCCAGGGGTGTGACAGCTCCAACATGCAGTGGCATCAACATCAGCTTTCCAGCTATCGGTTAAGTTGAAGTCTTCATTTGGATTATGACAAGTCAAACAGTTTGACGTCATTTGAGGATAAACACCCTCATCCGAGAAGTTAGCCGTAGTATGAATACTATGAACCATACCTTTAATAGAGCCATCAAACTCGTACGCTTCACCAATTACATTGCCGTCAGCATCTTTGTCTTCTTTAATGTAACTGTTGTAATCGGTATGACAGAAAGAACAAGCTTCTTCCGTTACGTGCTTACTGCCATGCATAGCAAGCTCACCATCTTGGCCGGCTCTATGACATGTTTGACAATCAGAGTTTGCCAAAATTTGTAACGGTTTTTCAGCAGCAACATCAGTTGCTGGAACCCAATAAAAGAAGCTGTTATTGACGAGAGTCATTGACTGGTTGTTACTTGTCTTAATAGACATGTAAACACCATTAGTTGTATCAGCAACATAATCATATTTATCTAGGGTATCGATGGCTTTATCGAGAGTGACAGAATAGCTACCATCTTTGTTATCGATAAAACAGTCAGTACAATCAACGTTTCCAGAATAAGAACTAGAACCTGTGAAATAACCGTCACCTTTGTCTTTATTGAAGTAGCTTAACCAAATTTGTCTATCTGGGCTTGGATTAACAATTTCATCCTCACCAATTTCATCAGCTGTTCCCACACGACCAAAAGTGATGGTTGCTACGTCAGCTATTGTCAAACCAGTTACGGCTACACCATTCGGATCTGATAATTTGAAGTCTACAGATAAGAAGTTGTTTTCATCAACGCTAGCTGAAGTAATAGTGCTTGTTAGCGATGAAACAGAACCAATCGGTTTGCCGACTACTCCATCTTCACCGTCTTTACCATCACTTCCGTCACTGCCACAGCCAGTCAATGCAAAAGCTAATAGCCCCGCACTGAATACCGCTTTAGCAGTCGTATTTAAATTAAATTTATTCATCATTTTTCCCTGCAAGAGATTTATTTTCACTTGATCCTTCATCATAAAATCAAGCGTATGGATACTATCCAAACTTATTCGAAATAAGTTCTACTATTTTAACCACTTGTCTACGTCGCCACCGTGATTAAGATCTTACTATTCCGAAAGGAGTACTTCTAAATTCTGCAATTTACAACTCGTTGTTTTTAAGTTGTTAAACTGCCGATAATCAGTAGTTGCTCTCTGTGGGTGTTTTTTGTTGATTGACGCCAAAAACCCAGTTTGGTATCCAATTTCAGTAAGCCCTAATGTCTGCAATGATTTTGGTAATGTTCTACTCACTACTAAATAGATTGCTAAAATTGCCATTACTAATAATAAGTGATTTTTGTGAAAGATGGGTTAAAACCTGAGCAAATTGTGTGTTTTTTGATGATTAAAGGCTGATTTTGGTTAAAAGTGTGATCGTGATCTTATTGTGGTTGATGTGCATTATCACTTGGTCAAATAATTTTGCTGAGTGCGAGGTTTTGGCAGTTAATTTTAGCTGACAAGTTGCTGTATATTGTGTTGTGTATTGGTAAGCTCGAATTGAATTGGCACTTTGCAGGTGCTGTATACTTAAATCAGTTAAATAATGAGCTAATTTAACCGGGATCGAGTAAAGCTTGTGCAGTCGAGCGCTTTGTTGATAAAAGTGAGCGAATTTAACTTGAACATGGTCAGTGCTTAGTGGATAATCCTGTTGTTCTCGTTAAGCAGGACTAATTTTAGATGTTTAAGATAATTAGATATTTAACCTTATTTGCTTAATTAGAAATCAATGGTGACCTTAGGGTCCCCCCGCAATGATAACTTGTGAACTCGGCCAGGCCTGGAAGGGAGCAACCGCAGCAAGTGACTCGTGTGCCGGGGTGTGGCTCTAGGGGAACCTCCAATACTCCTAGTATTTCATTCAAAAACTCTCTAAACACCTTACTTTACTTAAAATAACGTTTTTTATCAGCGTTTATGTTGAGTGTTTCTTTAGTAAACCAACCTAGCCATTTAAAATTTTTGCGCATTAGATGTTTGGCATTTTCTTGATAGCAGGCTCTTTAGCTGCGCTTTCTGCATCTTCCACTAACTTTTTATGAAGGTTGGCTTTTAAAAACTGTCGTGACTTTTCAAGTGCGCTATGGATCTCGTTTTTCATCTGTTGCAGTTCTGCATAATCTTCAAAAAAATAAGTATCAACGAGGTGTCTTATGTAGCGAACTGGAAGTTGATTTAAGGTAACGCAGCATAAATCAGCTAAATACTCCTCTGGTAGCTCTTCGAGTAAGCCTTCGTCTCTTAATATTTCCATTAAAAGCACTTCATAGTAATTACGAATATCAACTTGCATCCTTGACTCCCTATAGAATGAAATTTAACTTGTTTATCTGATTATCATTAGTGTGCTACCAGATTGCCTTGGCTGCAATAAAAAGTTGGCTATGTCTTTGAGTTAGTGCTTGCTCGTTGCGGCTGTAACCGCCTCCGATCACCGCTGCAATCGGGATTTCTGCCTGCTTAGCTTGCTGTAAAATAAATGTATCTCGGGCCAATATGCCTTTGGTTGATATGTCTAAATAGCCTAAATCATCATCTTGGTGAATATCAACGCCGGCATCGTAAAGGATAAGATCTGGCTGATGGATGCTTATAAGGTATGGGATCACTTGTTTGATAACCGATAAGTATTCATCGTCGAGAGTGTGTTTATCAAATTCTATATCGTGATGGGAGCGTTGCTTTCTAAATGGGAAGTTTTTTTGGCAATGAAGCGAGCAAGTTATTATGTTGTCTTGGGTTTGAGACAATGCCGCAGTGCCATCGCCTTGATGTACGTCACAATCGATAATAAGCACTTTCGTGGCTTTTTGCTTAATAAGCATTTGCTTGGCTGCAATCATTAAATCGTTAAAGACACAGAAACCACTGCCAAAGTCATAATGAGCATGATGATAGCCACCACTTAAATGTAGGGCAATACCATGGTCAATTGCCAAATTAGCGCTTAGCACTGTGCCATTGACCGCGTGAAGGGTGCGGTTAACCAGTGATTCGCTCCAAGGAAAACCGATACGGCGCAGCACTTTATTAGTAAGGGTGTTATTGATAAAGCCATCAACATAGTCACTTTGATGGGTTTGTTTTAACACTTTAATATCGATGGGGCTTGGCTGATGAAAATCTTGCGGGATAGCGAGACCTTGTTCAAGTAAATATTGCTGTAAACGTTGATATTTACTGGTAGGAAACCGATGCTTTTTAGGTAACGCCAGCTTGGAGTAGCTGGCGTGATAAACGAGTGGAATAGTCATTAAAGCTGTTTAATAGCCCAACTCATGAACTCTTTGCGTGTTTGCTCATCAGCTTGTAACCACCAATATTGCAGCATTTGCTCAGGATGAGTTGCCGCTTTATCTGTTACAGCCGATGTCGTTGCGGAAGCTGTCGCAGTTTGAGTCACAGGTGTGCTAGCAACTACTGCGGTCGAGGTCACGGCCGCTGTTGTGGCAGTTGCAGTGTTTACTGCGGCTGGAGCGACATTGCTACTGGTTGCAGAAGCTGCTAATGCGTCAATATCATCACCTTTATTACTGCCAAATAACCCGCCTAAAAATGAACCTTCTTCAAAATCGGTTTGGGTAATTGTGTAATCGACTTTGCCATTATCTTGGCGTGAGATAATCACTTGGGGATCTTTAGCAAAGCTTTTAGGGCGTTTTACAAATTCTCCGTCTGCGGGCTTAAGAAAATACTCATGATCGCCATCGACTATAATAGTGACAATAAAAGGCGCTGATTTTATAAAGCTTTGGCTATCGCTGAAGTCATCTTCAATCATATCGTGGTAACGGATGGCTATTTTATGGGAGCCATTACTAAGGTCTAGATCTGATTTATGGGTAAACTTATTGGTATCAATTTCTTTGCCATCCAATGCTAAATACTCAAACGACATTGGAATGGTTAAATTTGCCGCTAAAGCTGATGTTGATGTAGCTAAAGCAAGTAAAGTGGCACTTAGCGTTCGGGTAAAATTCATTGTTGCTCCTTAACGATTTAAATTTCTATTAGGTCGTTCAAACATCTGGATTCTTTCCTCTATATAACTAATTGCTTGACGACATTTTCCTAAGCGTCGATGTAGAGAGAGAATTTCATTTTGTAATCTGATTTTGTCAGTACTATGACAGTTTGCAAGTGCAGATTCCATTTCTGCTATTTTTTGTTCAAAGGTTGTAGCCCAATTCAAATGTTTGTTCAGCTCTTGATAAATTTGGTGGCTGTTTTTCATTACATTACTGGCTATCCAGCCAAAGCCACTGTCTGAATGTTGTTGCTGTTGTTTTTTTGCATAGCGTGCACGGCTATTGTCACGTTTTTGCTTTTCAGTATTCACATTCAGGTTGGTGGTCACTAAGGCTCGTCTTAATGCGGTAAAGCGATCTTGAATGCGCTGGCAGCTAAGCTCAATGATTCTGACATCAAGTTTGAAAGAAAGTTGCTTTTCTAATTGCTGAATGTCTTTTTTTAATTGGGCAATACAAGGGCTTAATTGGGCACCTTGTTGAATAAATAATTGTGAATTAAATCGTTCAATATCTTGCAGCATTTTCTTTTGTTGCGCAGGTAATTGCTGATCGTGATGTAAGGCATCTTGTTCTAATGAACTGAGCTGCTGTTTTAATTGGTAAATGAGTTGGTTGGTGTTTCTCATAGCCAAGCCGTCCAAGCTAAATGTGCTGCAATGGATAATACAGTAATGATAAATAGCGGTTTGATAAAGGGAATACCAAATCTTATAGCAGATTTAGCCCCAATAAATGATCCCGCCATCATACAAACACCGATCCACAAACCTAATATCCAATCCACTTCGCCTAATAAGGCAAAAATGACTAATGCGGTAACATTACTCACTGAGGTCATTAGCCTTGCTAAGGCGCAGCTGTTTAATAATGGCAGCTTATGCAGCCTGATGCTGGATACTGTCCAAAATGCGCCAATACCGGGGCCTGCAAAACCATCATAAGCACCTAAGGTCATTCCTTGCACTATTTGTTTGTTTTGAGATGGCAACCCGGTGGGTTGATTGATGATAGTTTCGCCCATCGCTTTGGGACTTATAAGGGTGTAGATTGCAATCCCGATAATGATCAGCGGTAAGATTTTTTCGAGCCAAGCAGCATCAATAAAATAAACTAAAAAACTGCCGATGATGGCACCTATAAAGGTCGTCAAAAATGCAGCCCGCCAGAAGGAAGGTTTAATGAGTTGTTGTTTGTAGTAGGTATAACCTGCAGTAATAGAGCCGAAACAGGCTGCGAGCTTATTGGTACCCAATGCTAAATGGGGTGGAACGCCCATCGTTAGCAGTGCAGGGATAGAAAGCAAACCGCCACCGCCAACAACGGCATCTATAAAACCTGCAACAACACCAATTATCGCCAGAATGACCCAATGACTAGGGTCTAACAAAAATTCCAAAAAAATACCTATTCAATAACTTTACGAAATGGCGGTAGGGCATCGAGTAACGATTTACCGTAACGCTTGGTAATTAGGCGGCGGTCTAAAATAGTCACTCGGCCATAATCGTCTTCTTTGCGCAGTAATCTACCACAACTTTGGATTAATTTACGTGACGCATCTGGAATGGTTAATTGTAGGAAAGGGTTGCCACCTTTGCTTTTTATATATTCCGCATGTGCTTGTTCAACTGGTGATGTCGGCACTGCAAAGGGCAGTTTGGTGACAATCAGGTTGGTAAGGTAATCCCCAGGTAAATCTAATCCTTCTGAAAAACTGCCTGTGCCAAAGATAATACTGGCTTTTCCGGCATCACAACGGGCTTTATGTTGAGTTAGCACCTGTTGTCTTGGCATAGTTCCTTGAACAAATAACTGCTCTTTAGGCATTTTACCAATAATTTGATCTGTCACCTTTTCCATTTGCCAATAAGAGGCAAACAGCACCAATGTTGCCATTTCATCTTCAACTAATGCCAATATCTGCTCTGCAAGCTCATCGGTAAAGGCTTCATCTGTAGGCTCATTCTTCATTTGAGGAATAAATAATGTGGCATTATTTTGATAATCAAATGGCGATAGTAACGCCAAAAAGCGGCTGCCATCATTTAATGATAACCCGACTTGATGGGCAAAATGATTAAAATTATTCAGCGCCCGCAGTGTTGCGCTGCACAATACAACACCTGCGGCTTTTTGCCACAGCATAGATTCGAGCATGAAACCCACTTCAATAGGAGACGCACAAAATAAATAATCCTGTTGTTTACCTGTGATCAGTTCAGCCCAGCGCGCCATGGGCGCACCTTTTTTTGAGTCTTCTTTAGCGAGCATTTTCCATAATTTATGCAAGTTTTCTAAACGCTGGGAAATAAAGCCTGCTTCTGAAAGCACTGTTTCTGATTGATGTTTAGGTAACTCACCATCTTTTATCGCTTCACTTAAAACGGTTTGAATTTTATTAAATTGCTTTAATGCAGAATTCGATGCTGAAGCTAAGTTTTCGGCCTGTATGAGTAATGATTCTGGTAATTTGCCATTTTCAAATCTTAAACGGGTTTCTGGGTTGGCAAAGAGCTGCGGCTGGGTATCACAAAAATGTGCCACTTGATTAAGCTGGCTAACCAGCTCATTAATGTGATCTAGCATCGCTTGCACTGGTGCAATAATATGAGTGGTTTTTAATTGGTTTTGTAATTTAGAGCAGGTTTTACCTGCCTTTTCTAGCCAATCAGCTGTGCCGCGAAGACTTGCTTGGGCGCTGGAGAAATCTCTGGCAACTGTTGGCAGATGATGCGCCTCATCGATGACATAAAACATCTCTTCAGGCTCTGGTAAAATAACGCCGCCGCCCAGTTCTAAGTCGGCAAATAACAAACTGTGGTTAACAATGAGTACGTCCCAGGTTTCGACATCTTCACGGGCTTTATGAAAAGGGCAGTTATGATGATTGGATAACTGACGATGGCAGCTGTGTTTATCACAGCATATTTGCTGCCATAAAAAGTCAGGAACAGGTTGCTCTAAAGTGTCGATTTCACCGTTCCACTTTTTATCTTGGTAATCTTTATGGATTTTTTTGAGTTGGTCAATCTGGCTTTGATCAGGCTTTGTCTGCCACATCGCCATTTGTGAGGTGTCTTCGGGGCCAATCATGGCTTCAAGCTTTGCTAAGCAAACATAGCGCTGACGGCCTTTGACTAAACCAAATTTAAAGTCTACCCCAGACTGTTGCAAAAAGAAGGGTAAATCTTTATGCAGTAATTGCTCTTGTAATGCTACGGTTGCCGTTGCTATACAGACTTTTTTCTTGCTGGCAATGGCTAACGGAATCGTGCCAAGAATATAGGATAAGGATTTACCAATACCGGTGCCGGCTTCACAAACCATAATGCGACGGTGTTTGTCATATTCACCGGCCAGTGTTTTAGATATTTCAGCCACCATATAGTTTTGCTCACGGCGAGAGCGAAAATTTGGCATTGCCGTCGCGATATCTTTATAGATAGTGCGGATCTGACTTTTGACTTTATCCGTTAACATGAGTGACCTATTCGCATTCTTTGCTTACTGTTTATGTGTTCGCTGTTATATGCTGTACATAATAACAGTGAATTGAACTGCACGAAATATTTAATCGAGCCAAAAACTATGACAGTAAGCGTAAATAAGGTGACTTCTATCAAAGGGCGAGTGTTGACGCGGCATTCAGCTTTTCGTGATGGTCGACTTATATTGCAATATTATTTAAAAACGAGATCTGGCCCTGTGCTGATAGAAGTGGACGGGGCTGAAGTAGTGTGTTTTTGCCGTCAAATAGATATACCAAAACTCGCAGGACATATTCATCAAGGTTGCAGAATCGAAACTGTCGCGCTTAAAAACTTTAATCACCAAGCTATCGCCTGTATTTACTTAAAGTCAGCCAGTGTACAAAGGCAGTTTTTGCGGATTGCCAATGATATGGGGATTGAGATTTATGAGGCAGATATTAGGGCAGAGCAGCGATATTTGATAGAACGCTTTATTGCCTTTGATGTTGAGTTTATCGGGCAATCTAGTTTAGAGGCTGATTTATGTAACAGTCAGAATACCAGCTTAAGTCAATTGCCGGTGTACCAAGCTGTAAAAGCAAGAAAAAGCGATAATGACATCTCGCTTTCTATGATTTCGTTGGATTTCGAATGTAGCCCTAGCGGCGAGTTATATTCAGTTGGCTTATATGGGCAAGATTATCAATTAGTCATTATGGTGGGACAGCCTCAAGAGTCAGAGCACTATATTCAGTGGGTGGTTACCGAAGTTGAGCTTATTAAGCGATTAATTGATTGGTTTGCCGAATATGATCCTGATGTCATTATTGGCTGGGCGGTCGTCACTTTTGATTTGTCACTATTGTATAAACGTTGTCAGTTACATTCGATACCGTTAACCATTGGTCGTGGGGCGACGGTATTAAGCTGGAAGGTTGAAGATAAGCATCGCCCTGAAACCTTATCTTTACCGGGGCGAGTGGTGCTAGATGGCATCGATTGGATTAAAGCGGCATTCTATCATTTTGAACGCTATTCATTAGAGCACGTATCGCAACAATTACTAAATGAAGGCAAGGCTATTGACCATGTTGATAATCGCAGCCAAGAAATCTGTCATTTGTTTGCCCATGATAAAGTCGCATTGGCGTTTTATAATATTACCGATTGCCGCCTAGTATGGGATATTTTTGATAAAACCCAGTTGCTGGCTTTTGCCATTGAACGGGCCAAACTAACCGGCTTAGAATTTGGCCGCGTTGGCGCATCTGTTGCTGCTTTTAATAATTTATACCTACCGCACTTACATCGAAGCGGTTTTGTTGCCCCTGCTCACCCAGCTAGTGATGGACTTGAATCTCCTGGTGGCTATGTGATGGATTCTATCCCGGGTTTTTACAAAGATGTTTTAGTGTTGGACTTTAAAAGCCTTTATCCATCAATTATTAGAACGTTTTTGATTGATCCCAAAGGCTTGGTGGTGGGCGAACAGCAGCCTGACGAAGTGACTGTGCCGGGTTTTCTCAATGCAAGATTTAGCAGAGACAACCCCATATTGCCAGAGCTAATAGCAACACTCGCGCAGCAGCGTGAGCAAGCCAAACAACTTAACAACCAACCTCTGTCCCAAGCCATTAAAATAATCATGAACTCTTTATATGGCGTATTGGGCTCTAGAGGCTGTGTGTTCCATGATGCCAAGCTTGCAAGCTCGATTACCATGCGTGGCCATCAAATCATGAAGCAAACCAAAGCTTGGATTGAAGAGTTGGGTTATAAGGTGATTTATGGTGATACCGACTCTACCTTTGTGTGGTTAGGAGAAAAGCATCAAATAGACGATATTAGTCAGTTAGGTCATATGCTGGCACAGGAAATTACCCAAAAATGGGCCGATTTTTGTGCTACCAAGTTTCAGTTAAAAAGTTATTTGGAACTTGAATTTGAAAGTCACTTTAATCAATTTGTCATGCCGACATTAAGAGGCTCAGATGCTGGCAGTAAAAAACGCTATGTAGGGGCAACCACTGACAAGGAGGGACAATTAGCACTGACCTTTAAAGGCATGGAGCAAGTCAGAAGTGATTGGAGCCCTTTAGCCAGAAGAATGCAATATCATTTATACTTGTTATTATTTACCCAAGGGGACGTTAGAGGCTACTTGTTAAAGCAAATTAAGGAGCTTCAAAATGGCTCATTTGATGATGAACTAATTTTTAGAAAACGCCTAAAGCGTAACATTGAAGATTATACGGCTAAATCTTCACCACATGTGAAAGCCGCAACGCGTCTATGTCAAATAACAGGTAATTCGGAGCTTGGTAAAAGAGGCACCATGATCGCTTACAGGATGACTCTGAATGGTGCGCAACCTATAGAAGCAACCAATGAATCAATTGATTACCAATATTACCTTGATAAACAAATCGAGCCCATTGCAGAACCAGTATTAGGGCTCAAAGGTGACAGTTTTGATAGTCTTGTGAGCAATCAGATGTTGTTACTTTAATGTTGCTGGCTGTGTAATTTATGGTGATACGTTATCATTTTTATGTCTTTTGGTAGTGGTTTGTGCTTTGCAATGTGCTTATTTAGTTTATTATGATATTTAATCGATTTATCTCTTTGTTTCATGCTAATTCATCATGCTAGCCTTCAGTTAATGGAAAAATTCTATGCAAATAGATTATTTAAAATAATTAATGATGAAAATGAAATGGGAAGGTTTAGCTCGATGAAAAAGACTTTAATCGCATCAACACTTGCAGCAGTTATGTTTGTACCAACAGCTTCTGCTATCGAAATCTATAAAGATGAGAAAAACTCTGTTGCTATTGGTGGTTTCATCGATGCACGTATTTATAGTGGCCAAGGTGAAACTGAAATCGTCAATGGCGCATCACGTATTAACTTCGCCTTTGATCGTCAAATGAATGATGGTTGGGCAACCTTTGCTAAATTCGAGTGGGGTGTTAACCCATTCGGTAACAGTGAAATCGTTTATAGTGCTGGTAGTCAATTTGAATCACAAAGCGATGACTTTCTAAATAACCGTTTAGGTTACGTTGGCGTATCAAATGATACTTACGGCTCAATCAGCCTAGGTAAGCAATGGGGTGTTTGGTACGACGTTGTTGCCGGAACAAACTACCCTATCGTATGGGATGGTAATGCTGCAGGTGTATACACATACAATAAAGCTGATGGCGCTATTAACGGTGTAGGCCGTGGTGATAAAACCATTCAATACCGTAACTCGTTTGATAAATTCAGTTTTGGTGCGCAAGTACAGTTAAAGCAAAATGAATTCGTTATTTACGAAGATGAGAACGTAGATGGTTTTTCTGATGCACCAAGTATTAGTGATGAAGAGTCACTAGGTACTGTAGAATACGGTAATACCTTCGGTTTATCGGCTATGTATCAATTCACTGATGAATTATCTGTTGGTATTGGTTACAACACGGGTAAATTTGAAGGTGAATTAGAGAACGGCACCCGCATTGAAGAGCGTGATGAAATTTACGGCTTAAGCGTAACTTATGGTAACTGGGATGCAGAAGGTATTTATTTCTCTGCTAACTACAATGAAAATAAATTTCATGACACAGATAACATTGGCCGTATGATCGAAAGTTCTAAAGGTGTTGAGTCATTAGTATCATATCGTTTTGACAACAACATCCGTGTTTTCTTAGCATACAACATGCTAGATGCTGATAACGTATTAGGCGCTGATGAAGGCGAAGTATTTAAGCGTCAATTCACTACAGCAGGTATTCATTATATCTGGGATACAAACACCATCCTTTATTTTGAAGGTCGTATCGACAGCAGTGATTTCCGCGGAACAAACGAAGACAAAATGAAGATCAGTGAAGATGATGGCATTGGCTTCGGTATTCGTTACATTTTATAAAATTAAAATTTAACAACTACCCATTAAAACACTCCGAAAGGGGTGTTTTTTTTGCTTTAAAATTCATAGCGACCGTCTGCTTGTTAATTAATTGTAAGTCTCGAAGGTCATTTGACCACATATCTATTTATTGTTGTGGGTATAAAATAGCCGATCGGAACAATTCTGCAACATTTTAAATTGTTATTTGTTATTTTTAAATGCTATTAAATACAGAGGCTTAAGGTGGCTGTGTAGTTTAATTCTCTATTTTTGTATGTTTTTGTGGACGAAATAACCATTCTAAACATGTTAACTGACCCGATATTAATGAAACATATGTTGAATTAATGTTTTATTTGTGATTTTATTGCATACGAAATGTGGTTGAGCGATGTTCAACTTCGTTAACCAACCTAAATTAATAAGGTTGGAACAATAAGAAAGACACAAGTCCAGGGAGATTGACAATGCATAAGAATTTATTAGCTAAATCAGTGCGTCTAGCAATGATTAGCGGTGCCGCTGCGGCAGCACTTAGTTCACCAGTAGCATTCGCTGCTGAAGAAGGCGAAAAAGTAGAACGTATTCAAGTAACAGGTTCTGCAATTAAACGCACAGACATGGAAGGTTCATTGCCCGTTACAGTGCTGACAGCAGAGGATATTGCACGCACAGGTGTAGACAATGTTGCTGATTTAATGCAGCAATTACCTGCAATGCAAGGCTTTACGACTACATCTGATTCAGTTGGTGGTAGTGGTGGCGGTACTAGTACTGCTTCGATACATGATCTTGGTGAAGCATATACGCTAGTGTTATTAAATGGACGCCGTATGGCGCCACGTGGTTCAGGAAGTACTATCGACTTGAACTCAATACCATTAAGTGCAATCGCACGCGTAGATGTGTTAACTGATGGTGCATCAGCATTATATGGTTCAGATGCTATTGCTGGCGTTGTAAATTTCGTATTAAAAGATAATGTAAACGAAACCACAATCACAGGTCGTTACTCACTACCTGAAGAAGACGGTGGTTCGGGCTGGAATGGTAGTATCACGACTGGTTTTGGTGATATTGACACTGATGGCTTTAACGTAATGTTATCGTATAGCCATGATAGCAAAGAGCAACTAAAAGCTACAGACCGTGACTTCGCAAAAACTGGCATGATTGAGTTTGAGAGCAAAGGTAAAGATTTATTTTTCTTTAACGGCTCACCAAATGCAATACCAGGAAATGGTCGTTTTTACTTTGCTGATGGTACAACTCAAGATTTTAACCCAAATCGCAATGAAACTGGTGTTTGTGCAGAAAATACATCATCTATTGGTGATTGGTGCTGGTTCGATTATACAACGACTATTGAAATTCAACCTGAGTCAGAGCGTGATAGTTTCTTATTAAAAGCTGATTTTGCAATTACCGATAATTTAACTGGTTTTGTAGAAGGTACTTATTCAGATTATTCAATGACAACTCGTATCGCACCATATCCATCTGGTGGCGTACTGATTTCAACAGACAGTCCGTTATTTGATCAATATTTTACTCCTAATTTACCTGCGGGTTACAATCCAGAGGATGTTGATTTTGGATTAGGTGTTTGGCGTGCATTGCCAGCAGGAAATCGTACAACTGAGTGGAACACTAAATCTACTCATCTTGTTGCTGGCTTAGAAGGCACTATTGGTGACAATATTGATTTTGAGGCAGCTTATACATACTCAGTGAATGATACGGATCAAAACTACCCAACAGGTTGGTTAATTGAGTCTAAATTTGTTGATGCTGTAGAAAGTGGCGCAATTGATATCTTTGCTCCTGCAGGTACAGTAACTCAAGAAGAAGTAGATGCTGCAGGTATTGTTTACAGTGGTGATTGGTCTAATTCTAAGACAGTCATGAATGCTCTTGATTTTAAACTATCAATGCCAGTATTTGAAGTTAATGGTAATGATGCGTACTTTGCTGCAGGTGCAGATTATAGAACCTATGATTATGATTATTCGCTATCTGATGCAAACCAAGAATCTATCTTACTATTCTTAAGTGCTGATCAACCTTACTCTATGTCTAGAGAAGTATATGGTGCTTTTGCTGAATTAAATGTTCCATTAACAGATACATTCGATATCACCGGTTCTTTACGTTATGACAACATTGGTGCAGTAGATGATAATCTAAATGGCGGAACCATAAATGATAGCGATGATGATGTTACTTATAAGTTAAGCGGCCGCTGGCAAGCAACTGAAGACTTACTAATACGCGCATCTTATGGCACTGGCTTTAAAGCGCCATCAATGTTAGCAATCGGTCAACCACGTGCAGAAGCAGGTGTAACTGGTGGTAATTACCAATGTCCATTTGAAGGTACTGGAGATGCAAAAGAAGCTTGGTGTAAGCCTGGTTCTCAGCAATATAATGTATTTTCACAAGGCAACCCAGGTCTAAAATCTGAAACATCTTCTCAGTACTCTGCAGGCTTTGTATATGCTCCATCTAACCAATTTAGTTTTGGACTTGATTACTGGGCAGTTGAAATGGAAGATGTTGTTACTTCTTTAACTGAAGCACAGATTTTTGCTGAACCTGAAAAGTATTATGATTTATTTACTTATAAAACAAATACCGCAACAGGCATAGATGAGTTAGCTATTTTGCAAGCTAACGTGAACGTAGGTAAATCTAAAAACTCAGGTCTTGATTGGCATTTTAATAGTGCTACAGATCTTTCTTACGGTACAGTTCACTTTGGCTTGACCGGAACTTACACCATTGAAAGTGAGTATACTCGTCCAGGTACTACCGATGATTATATTTCAAGTTTAGGTAAGTTTGGTGATAATAATGCAGTAACATTCCGCGTCGTTAGTCAGTTACAAGCGGGATATGAGCATGATGATTTTTATCATAACTTTACCTTTAACTATCGTTCAGGCTATTTAGATCAATTTCAATCTAAAGAAGTCTGTAGCGTAACAGAAAATGATGCCTTTGGTGACTGTCAAGATGTACAACTATCAGTGGGCTCTTATACCAAACTTGATTATCAATCACGTTGGAATATCACCGATCACGCAAGCGTAGTATTTGGTATTAATAATTTATTAGATAAACAGCCATCACTGAGCTTACGTTCAGGCGGTGCAGGACATCAGGTAGGTTATGATCCACGTTATACTGACTCTTACGGTCGTACTTACTACTTATCTGGTTCATATGCATTTTAATTAATAGTTTTGGACACAAAATGCCTGTTACGTAAGTAACGGGCATTTTTTTATGCAATTGTTTAAGATTTACTCATTAAACTAAAATCAAATGTTCAATTAATACTCTTTCAAACAGATTCGCCTTGTTAACTCTCCTTTTCACTAGTTTTTGATGTTCTCAATTGTTGACACAGGTCAACATTTTGTGAAATGATGCGAGCGGGTCTATGCCTTAGCGGGTATAGAATAGGGAAGAAAAAACTAACAATCACAAGAGAAAGATACACTTAGTGAGTGCAACATCGGTTAACAATAAAATCGCAGTTGTTACTTTCGAGTTAAAGCTTTCTAATTCACTATAAATTGGTTGGGAACTATGTCCAAGGTAAGCAATAGAACAAAAATCGCTACTGCACTTGTTGGCGCGCTTGCATTAGCTAGCAGCAACTTCGTGATTGCAGATCCTCTAAGTGACGTACAAAAAGCAGACGGCAAAATTCATGCTGATGCTGCTGCGTCGCAAAACAAAGTTGATAAGTATTTTGATCAAGCACAAGACATGCTTTTTGAGTATGGCTCAGTTGCTGACGAACGCGAATCTTTAAAATCATACAATGACTATGTTGCCGGATTGGTTGCAGACCAACAGGCGACAATGAAACTTATCCAAGACGATATCGACGGTGTTGATGCTCTTAGACAAGGTGTTGTTCCTTTAATGTTTAAAATGGTAGACGCTTTAGAGCAATTTATCGCTTTAGACTTACCATTTAACAAAGACGCTCGTGAAGCTCGTGTTCAACGCTTAAAAGATACATTAAATAGCGCTGAAGTAACACTTGCTGAAAAGTACCGCTTGATCTTAGATGCGTATAACATTGAACGTGAATATGGTTCTAAGTTAATTGCAGAAACTGGTCAATTACAAATTGATGGTAAAGAAATACTAGTTGATTTCTTAAACTTCGGTCGTGTAAGCCTATACGCTCAAAGCCAAGACCAAAAGTCAGCTTGGATGTATAACGCAGAAACTAAAGGTTGGGATGTGTTAGAAGATAGCTATCTTCGTAACTTAAGCAAAGCTATTAAACAGGCTCGTGGTCAAGGTGCTCCTGATCTATTCGCCTTACCAATCCCTGCTGCGGAGGCTGCACAATAATGAAAAAGTTTATTACTACAGCAATCGTTGCTGCAACTCTGTCACTAACATCAGGTATGGTTAGCGCTGCAGATGCACCAAAAACGATTGAACAACTATTAAAGCAAGTTCAAACAGACCGTGCTAATGCGACTAAAACCAATAAGAAGCGTGAAGCAGAGTTCTTAAATGAGCGTGGCGATAAAGCTGCTCTTCTTAAACGTGAAAAATCAGCGCTTGCAGCTGAAAGACAACGTGGTAAAGATCTAGCGCAAGCATTTACTGATAACGAACGTAAAATCGCACAATTAGAAGAAGATCGTAAGATTGCTTCTGGTGACTTAGGCGAAATGTTCGGTGTTGTTAAAGGTGAAGCAGGTGACTTTGCTGGTAAGTTAGTTGGTTCTAACATTACTGCACAGTTCCCTGGCCGTGATGCATTTATTGCAGAACTTGGTGCTCGTAAAGAACTTCCAAAAATTAATGAGCTAGAACAATTCTGGGAAGCTCAACTTTTTGAAATGGTCGAATCTGGTAAAGTTGTTACTTTCGATGCTGATGTAACAGGTTTAGATGGCGGTGTTACTAATACTACAGTTACTCGTGTTGGTGCATATAACTTACTTGCTGATGGCAAATACGTTGTTTACAACGCTGACCTTGGTCTAATCCAAGAGCTTTCACAGCAACCAGGTAGTGCACAAGTATCAAGTGTTAAGTCATTTACAAGTGCGACTTCTGGCTATGAAAAGCTGTTTGTTGACCCTGCACGTGGTGTGTTACTAAGTGTATTCACTCAAAAAGCGACAATCGAAGAGCGTATTGAAGCGGGTGGACCAATTGGTTACATCATCATCGGTTTACTTGTTCTTGGTGCGCTAATTTCAATTGAGCGTTTAGTTACTCTTTATATTGTTGGTGCTAAAGTTAAAGCTCAACGTAAAGATACTTCAAACCCAGGTAATAACGCATTAGGTCGTGTACTTAAAGTTTATCAAGAAAACAAAGACGTTGATGTTGAAACGCTTGAACTTAAACTTGATGAAGCTATTTTGAAAGAAACGCCAGCTCTAGAAGCACGTATTTCAATCATTAAAGTTCTAGCAGCTATCGCGCCTATGATGGGTCTACTTGGTACAGTAACCGGTATGATTGCAACCTTCCAAACAATTCAATTGTTCGGTACTGGTGATCCACGTCTAATGGCAGGTGGTATCTCTATGGCATTGATGACAACGGTACAAGGTCTTGTTGCTGCACTTCCTCTAATGCTTATGCACGCAGTTGTTATCGCTCGTAGCAAGTCAGTAGTTCAAGTTCTTGAAGAACAAAGCGCTGGTATCATTGCAGAGCACGCTGAGAAGAGGGCTGACTAATGATGCTAATCCTGATGGATGTTTGGGACTCTGTCAGGGGCTTCATGGCCACCGGAGGAGATATCCTCTGGTTGGTAGCGGCAGTGCTATTTCTAATGTGGGTGTTAATGCTTGAGCGTTTTTGGTATATCAATTTAACTGCACCAAAAGAGCATAAAGCGATTATCAACGCATGGAATAATAGAGAGGATTCAACCTCTTGGTATGCACACCGTATCCGTGAAGCTTGGGTGTCCCAAGCTAAGCAAGATATGAATGCTCGTATGCTGCTTATCAAAACATTAGTAGCCATTTGTCCAATGATTGGTCTACTAGGTACCGTAACCGGAATGATAGCAGTGTTCGATGTGATGGCAGTTCATGGTACGAGTAACGCTCGTATGATGGCGGCTGGTATTTCAATGGCAACCATGCCGACAATGGCAGGAATGGTAGCAGCACTATCAGGTGTATTTTTTAGCACTCGATTAGATGCAAAATTGAAAATTAGTCTCGAAAAGCTAAAAGATAGCTTGCCACACCACTAGAGAGAGTATTGAAAATGGCACGTAAAAAGCATTTTAGTGTAGAAGAAGAAGCACAAGTAGATATGACTCCGATGCTCGACATCGTGTTTATCATGTTGATCTTCTTTATTGTGACGACTTCGTTCATTAAGCCATCAGGTCTTGATTATAAGAAACCTGAAGCTTCTACAGCGACACAACAAAAATCTGCAAACATCTTTATTGGTGTGAGTAAGACAGGCGTAATTAAGATGGAAAACCGTCAGGTTGACATCGAGCGTGTAACAGCGAACGTAGAGCGTATGTTAGCTGAAGCACCAGAAGCGGCTGTATTAATCGAAGCAGACCAAGAAGCAGAACATGGCCTTGTAGTTAAGGTTATGGACAACGTAAAGAAAGCGGGTATCGACAAAATCTCGATTTCAGCGGGGAAAGACTAATATGCTGAGAGCAATAGTATCACTCATAGTTGGTGCTGCTGTTACTTTCGCCCTGTTTGTCTTCATGGCCTTCTTGGTCGGTGGCGGCGCTAAACGCGCCGACACTTCAACTGATTCTCCTATTATTGAGATCAGTATGGATAAGCAGGATACGAAAGTGCAGGATAAGCCTAGGGTTAAACCTAAGCCACCAGCACCACCTGAGCAACCACCGAAACCGGATACTACTCCGCCAGATACGTCATCAGATATTGATACGAATATGGCATTTAACATGAGTGGTGTTGTCGCTGGCGGTGCTAGCACAGGTTTTAAACTTGGTAACATGATGACACGTGACGGTGATGCAACACCAATTGTACGTATTGATCCTCAATACCCAATTGCTGCAGCACGTGATGGTAAAGAAGGTTATGTACAACTTTCATTTACCATCAACGAATTAGGTGGCATCGAAGACGTTAAAGTTATTAAAGCAGAACCTAAACGTATTTTTGACCGCGAAGCAGTTCGTGCGTTAAAGAAATGGAAATACAAGCCTAAAATCATTGATGGTAAGGCTATGAAGGTTCCTGGTATGACTGTACAACTTGATTTCACATTGGATAAAGGAGGTAGATAATGCGTAAAGTAAATAAAATCGCTAGTGCGTTGCTACTAACTTTGTGTGGTAGTTCGCTACTCACAGTTTCAACTGCTCAAGCAGCTGAAAAATGTCCAATTGATGAGCGTCAATCTCGTGCAGTTGGTGCTAGTGCTGGTAAGAAAGTTCAAAAAGCTTTCGAAGAATACACAGAAGGACGTTTGGACCAAGCAATTGAAATTTTGCTTGAAGTGAATACCAAAAATGATTTTGATGCAGCGTATATAGGACGAATGATCGGTTCTTTCTATGCTGAAAAAGGTCAAATGGCAACGTCAATCAAGTATTTAAAAACAGCAGTAGATGCTGACATTCTTGGTGGTACAGATCACGCAGCAACATTACGTTTGTATGCTGACTTATTACTACAAGAAAAGAAGTTTAAAGACGCTATTCCTTACTACTACAAGTGGATGGACTTTACTTGTAAAGTCGACCCTGTTGTATACCGTCGTATCGGTATTGCATACAGCGAACTTAAGCAGTGGGATAAAGTACTTGAAGTTGCCGATAAAGGACTTTCTCTAGTAGCGAAGCCTGATAAAGGCCTTTATCAAATGAAATTAACTGCATACTTCAATCAAAAGAAGTATAAAGAAGCGGTAAAGGTACTCGAAATTATGGTACCGCTGTTCCAAGACGATAAACGTTTATGGGTACAGTTAGCGCAATTTTATTTGATGACTGAAGATTATACCAAGTCATTAGCCACTTATGATTTAGCTTATAAAAATGGTTTTCTAGAGTCTGATGGTAACATTACTCGTCTAGCACAACTTATGTCGCAAAATGGTGCGCCGTATAACGCTGCTAAGCTTTATGAAAAACATATGAAATCTGGTTTGATTAAAGAGACTGAAAAGTCGATTAAAATCTTAGCTGGTTTCTACCATAATGCTAAAAACTTCAAGCAAGCAGCCAAATTATATGGTCAAGCTGCTGAGTTATCTGGTGATGCTGAGTTATACCTTAAACAAGGTAAAATTCTTGCTATCGCTGAAGAGCCTAAAGCTGCAATTCCTGTGTTTGAAAAAGCACTTGCAGCAGGTTTGGATGAGCCAGGTGAAGCTGAACTTGAGTTAACTTTAGCCCATTTAAGTTTGAAGCAATATAAGTCTGCTTATAAGCGCGCAAATCGTGCTGCTAAACACAGCAAAACGAAGCGCAGCGCTAACAGCTATATTTCTTATATCAAAGAAAAAGCGCGAATTAACAATATTACTTTGTAATCTGGTTAATTTGAAAAAAGCCCCTTTCAAGGGGCTTTTTTTTTGAGTCGTATTTTTAGGTATAAAGAGAATAGATTGTTATTCTCAGTTACAATTATTTGCTAACTAATAACAACTATTTGCGATACATTGTAAATAATAACTAAAAAGATAAATCATATTTTAAGGCCGCTAAATTTGTGGCTCTGACAGGGATCTGATGATGAAAAAAACATTACTGACCGTTGCTATTGCTTCTTTATTATCGCTTCAAGCATGCAGCGAGCAAACAAGTCCAAACAACTCAAGCACCGCAAGTCTACAAAGCGCGCAACAAAGTAGCCAGACAGCAGCACAAGCATATAATGCTTTAGCGGATGATTACTTTAAAGCACTGTTAGCATTAGAACCTATCTATGCAACCTATGTAGGGGTTAATGATTACAACGCTGAGTTTGGTGGTTCATTAACTGAGGCTTACCTAAAACAACGACATGAACTAAATAGTCAGTTTCTAAAACGAGCAAAATCAATTAATGCAAATGAACTTCCTGCAGATTTACAATTAAGCTTTGATATGTTCATGTATGACCGTCATATGGATCTTGTTGCCGAGTCGTATCCTGAGCATTTTATGCCAATGAATCAGTTTTACAGTACGGTTATCAGCATGATCCAATTGGGCAGTGGTGAAAGTGCCCAGCCTTTTAACACCGTTGAAGATTATAACAACTGGTTAGGTCGTCTTGCAGGTTTTATCAATTGGATAGGCCTGGCTCAAGCAAGAATGGATGAGGGGATCGCCAGTAAAGTTGTGTTACCTAAAGTCTTGGTTGAACGTATTATCCCGCAGTTAGATGCTCAATTGGTTAAAGAGGCTAAGCAAAGCTTATTTTATGCACCAATTAATATCATGCCTGAAGACTTTAGTGAGCAAGATAAGACTCAATTAACAGCAGAGTACAGTAAGCTTATTCAATCTCAGTTAATTCCAGCTTTAACAGATTTAAGAAATTATTTTAAAGATAGTTATCTTTCCCACGCAAGAGCTTCTGATGGTTGGTGGGGATTACCTAATGGTAAAGAGTGGTATCAAACGCTAGCAAATAGTCATACCACCACAAAAATGCCGGTTGATGAAATTCATCAAATTGGTCTTTCAGAAGTAAAACGCATTTTAACTGAAATGGATACAGTACGTGAACAAGTTGGCTTTGAAGGTGATTTAAGCGCTTTCTTCGCATCACTTTCAAGTGATCCAGAATACTTTTTTAGTGAGCGCCAAGGCTTAATTGATGGCTATATGGCACTAAAAGATGACATCAATAAAGAGTTACCTAAATACTTTAACGTGATGCCAAAAGCTGATTATGTTGTTAAACCTGTTGAAAGCTTTAGAGAAAAATCAGCAGCAGGGGCTTCTTATCAATCTCCTGCGGTAGATGGCTCACGTCCTGGTGTGTTTTATATTAATACCTTTAATTTAAAAGCACAGCCTAAGTGGGGCATGACAACGCTTTCTTTACATGAAGCCGCGCCTGGGCATCACTTTCAAATTGCCATTAAACAAGAGTTAACCGGTATTCCTGAGTTCCAACGTTTCCAAGGTTATACTGCATTTGAAGAAGGCTGGGCATTATATGCTGAGTACTTAGGCATCGAAATGGGCTTATTCAGCGATCCTTATCAGTACTTTGGTAAGCTATCTGATGAAATGCTCCGTGCAATGCGGTTGGTGGTTGATACTGGCTTACATGCTAAAGGCTGGAGCCGTGAGCAAGCTATTCAGTATATGAAGGACAACTCGCCAATGGCAGAGTCTGACATTATTGCGGAAGTAGAACGTTATATGGCTATCCCTGGTCAGGCGTTATCTTACAAAATTGGTCAGCTGACTATTTTAAGATTACGTGCTGATGCTGAAGCCCAGCTTAGTGATAAATTTGATCTTAAGGGCTTTCATGATCAAATTTTAACAACCGGTTCGTTACCTATGGCAGTCATGGAGAAAAAAATTGCCCGCTGGATTGAATCCGAATTGGCAAAATAACCAATAACTGATAGTTTAGTAAATGTAATCTGAGTAACAAGGGAGCAATTTATGCTCCCTTTTATTTTTTATAAAAAAATGACTAATTAATGGCATCAACTGCCAAAGGAGCTATAAATGGTACAGGCAACAGCTAGGCATCTTCTTGTGAGTTCTGAAGAACAATGTGAAACGCTTAAGCAGCAAATCATAGCAGGTGCAGACTTCGCTGAAATTGCTAAAGCCCATTCATCATGTCCATCAGGTGCACAAGGTGGAGAACTTGGCTCTTTCGGTCCAGGTATGATGGTTCGTGAGTTTGATGAAGTCGTATTTAGCGCGCCTTTAAATGAAGTACAAGGCCCAGTTAAAACTCAATTTGGTTACCATTTATTAGAAGTAACCAGCAGAGGCTAAACGCCTTATGTTGATTAAGGCAGCTTAGGCTGCCTTTTTTATTGGAGGTCACCACTTAATGATTGCGTTATATACTGACAGATTAAAAATTAGAACCTTAATCAAGGAGGATTGGGACAGTTTTAACCGCCTGCATCAAAATCCTGATGTCATCCAATATATCTGTGAGCCAATGACTGAGTTAGCCATTAAACAGAAATTTAATTCAAGACTTGCACCGTGGGAGTTTGATTTAGGAGAGTGGTTAACGTTAGTGATTGAAGATATTCACACCGGTGCTTTTATTGGTTTTACAGGTTTTCATTGTGATGATGCCTTGCTAAGGCGCGCTGAGGTAGGTTATATCATAGCACCTGAGATGTCCGGTCAAGGTTACGCTACTGAAAGCTTAAACGCAGTTATTGATTGGGGGATCCATCAATTTGGGGTCCACAAGTATATTGGTATCTGTTCAACTAACAATCTCGCTTCAGCCAAGGTAATGACGGCTTGTGGTTTTATTAATGAAGGCTGCTTAAGACAAAATTATAAAATAGGCCCCGATTGGCATGATGAATTTACTTTTGGCCTACTTACTCAAGACACTCGTTAACATTTAAGTAAACAAACACCTCATATAAGCAGCCAATTTAGCCGTTATCAAAATATAATACTCAAAGCACTATTTTCTTTTGGGCTTTTATCACATAATTGACAATACAATTGAAAACCATTCTCGTTTGCACTCATAAAACATGATCTAGGTAAAGGTTTTGCTTAGTTAGCTCATATAAAATTAGTGTAATTCATATTTATAATCCCAAGGTAACTGCTTTATGAAGCTTAGTGAACTCAATCCCGGCGATAGCGCTAAGATTGCAGAGGTTGGCCAACTCTCTTTACCTCAAACAGTAAAGCGTAAATTACTCTCTATGGGCATCACTCCTCATACGTCATTTAAAATGTTACGCAGAGCGCCGATGGGTTCAGGAGTTGAATTAGATTTACGTGGTAGCCGTTTATGTATGCGCCGTGATTTAGCGGATGTTATTGAGGTAATAAAAACAAATGACTAAAGAATTTCATTGCGTCACCGTAGGCAACCCAAATGCAGGCAAGTCAACGCTGTTTAATGCATTAACGGGCTCTAATCAGCAGGTGGGTAATTGGTCTGGCGTAACGGTAGAAAAGAAAACCGGTTATTTCACTCTTGATAACACCAATATCCATTTAACTGATTTGCCGGGTATTTATGATTTATTACCGGCAGGTAATAGTTGTGATTGTTCTTTAGATGAACAAATCGCCCAACAATATTTAGCCGATCAAAGAATTGATGGCATTATCAACCTTGTAGACGCAACCAATATCGAACGCCATTTGTACCTGACTGTTCAATTAAGAGAACTGGGTATTCCAATGGTTGTGGTGTTGAATAAAATCGATGCGGCAAAAAAATTAGGTATTGCAGTCAATCTTGAAAAGATGGCTGCAGAGCTAGGTTGTCCTGTGATTGCCGTTTGTTCAAGAGAGTCAAATGATGTTAAGCAGGTGCAAGGCCAAGTCTTAAAGTTACTCAAAGGCGAAATTTCAGAGTCTGCTTTAATGCTTAATTATGATGAGCGTATTGAAGCGGGCGTGCAAACTCTGCAACAACATGCTAGCGATCTAAGTCGCGGCCGAGCACTTGCTATGCTTGGTAACGGTAATGGCTGTGGAAAATGTAATAATACTAGCTTAAAAGATGTTGTTAATGATTGTACTAAAATTGCGGAACAATCAGGAACAGATGTTGAAGTGTTAGTGGCCACTACCCGTTTTGATTTTGTTGAGACGGTATTTAGCCAATCTGTTGAAGTGGGTGAGTTTGAAAGCATCAGTGACAAGCTTGATAAATTAATTTTACATCCAGCACTCGGTGTTCCGGTGTTTTTGTTAGTGATGTATTTAATGTTTATGTTTAGTATCAATGTGGGTAGCTCGTTTATCGACTTTTTTGATATTACAGCCGGGGCCATCTTTGTTGATCACTTAGGCTCGCTATTATCCTCAATTGGTGCCCCTGTGTGGTTAGTGACAATTGTTGCTGGCGGGATCGGCCAGGGCATACAAACGGTTGCCACCTTTATACCGGTCATTGCAGCACTATTTCTTGCGTTATCGGTACTTGAAGCATCAGGCTATATGTCTCGTGCTGCATTTGTCGTTGATGGATTAATGAGACGTATTGGTCTACCCGGTAAAGCATTCGTGCCAATGATTGTCGGCTTTGGTTGTTCTGTACCTGCCATTATGGCAACACGGACACTGGGTAGTGAGCGTGAAAGAATCGTTACCGGCATGATGGCGCCCTTTATGTCATGTGGTGCTCGTCTTCCTGTTTATGCTCTATTTGCTGCGGCGTTCTTTCCTGATTCAGGTCAAAACTTAGTATTTTTACTGTATATCATTGGTATTTTTGCTGCTATTGGTACCGGTTTATTACTTCGCAGCACAGTATTGCCAGGTTCAAGCAGCGCGGTAGTGATGGAACTGCCTAGTTATGAAATGCCAAAAGCGAAAGCAGTTTTCTCTCGCACAGTTAAACGTACTAAAAGTTTTATTTTAGGTGCCGGTAAAACCATTGTTATCGTGGTGACGCTACTGAATTTTGTCAATGCAATTGGTACCGATGGTAGTTTCGGCCATGAAGACAGTAACGAGTCAGTACTAAGTGTATTAAGCCAAAAAGTAACACCATTTTTCTCACCAATGGGTGTAGAGCAAGATAACTGGCCTGCAACAGTAGGTATTATCACTGGTATTTTTGCAAAAGAGGCGGTTGTTGGCACATTAAACAGCTTATATGCCACGCCAGCAGGCGAAGATGAAGAGTTAGCGAGTCTGTCTGAAAGTTTTTCTGAGGCATTAAGTACTATCCCTGAAAACTTATTGGGTATTGCCCCTGAAGATCCTTTATCAATTGATGTTGGAAATGTCGAAAATTTAGAAGAAGCCGCTGCAGAGCTTGAAGTTGATAGTTCAACATTCAGTGCACTGCAAGCTGGTTTCACAACCAAAATTGCAGCATTCTCATATTTGCTCTTCATCTTGCTATACACGCCTTGTGTTGCGGCAATGGGCGCATTAGTGAATGAGTTTGGTGCTAAGTGGGCTCGATTTGCTGCGCTATGGACCTTTGCATTAGCTTATGGCAGTGCAACGGTAGTATATCAAGGTGCCAACATTGCTAAGCATCCAGTGCAATCTATCGGGTGGATTTCATTCTTTTCTATTGCGCTAGTGGGCTTTTATTTCTGGCTTAAAAAGCAAGGTAAAAAGAGTCAACAGATTATCCCAGGAATTAAAATCATCACTGAATAAGAGATTTTGTGTTCAAATTAAAACCAGCATTTTACGAAATGCTGGTTTTTTGTTTTTTGAGGGTTATTTTTAGCAAACAGGCATTGTAACTCGCGTAAATCTGTAGGATCATCAAAGGTCATAAATTTCACCATCGTGCACCAAGAGGAACTCCATGAGCCAAGTGGACAACGAAGTACGTCCAAGTAACTTCATTCGTAATATTATTGATGAAGACTTAAAAAGTGGTAAACACACCAGTGTGCAAACCCGTTTTCCGCCAGAGCCAAATGGTTTTTTACACATTGGCCATGCAAAGTCTATTTGTTTAAATTTTGGCATAGCACAAGATTATCAAGGTCAATGTAACTTACGTTTTGATGATACTAACCCTGAAAAGGAAGACATTGATTATGTTCATTCTATTCAGGATGATGTACGTTGGTTAGGCTTTAAATGGTCAGGTGAAGTTCGTTATTCTTCGAATTACTTCGATCAATTACATCAATATGCGGTTGAGCTAATCTCAAAAGGTTTAGCTTATGTGTGCTTCTTAAATGCTGAAGAAACACGCGAGTACCGTGGCACATTAAAAGCACCTGGTAAAAATAGCCCTTACCGTGATACCTCAGTTGAAGAAAACTTGAACCTATTTGAAAAAATGCGTGCAGGTGAATTCAAAGAGGGTGAGTGTGCACTGCGGGCTAAAATCGATATGGCTTCACCATTCATGTGTATGCGTGATCCGGTTATTTACCGTATTCGTTTTGCTCACCATCATCAAACAGGCGATAAGTGGTGCATTTACCCAATGTACGACTTTACTCACTGTATTTCAGATGCGATTGAAAACATCACTCATTCGTTATGTACTTTAGAGTTCCAAGACAACCGTCGTTTGTATGATTGGGTCTTAGATCATTTAGATGATTTTAATCAACCAAACCGTACACGTCAGTATGAATTTTCAAGACTTAACCTTGAATACACCATGATGTCGAAACGTAAATTGAACGATTTAGTAACGCGTGAAATCGTGTCTGGTTGGGATGATCCTCGTATGCCAACTATCGCAGGTTTACGCCGTCGCGGTTATACTCCGGCGTCTATTCGTGAATTCTGCCAACGTATCGGTGTTACAAAGCAAGAAAACCTTATTGAAGGTGGCGTGCTTGATGCGTGTATTCGTGAAGAGCTCAACGAAAATGCACCTCGTGCCATGGCTGTGTTAAGACCGATTAAAGTGGTAATTGAAAACTACCCGTCGGATACACCTGAAATAATTAATGCCCCAATGCATCCGAATAAACCTGAAATGGGTACCCGCGAAATTGCATTTGGTAAAGAGTTATTCATCGATGCCGAAGACTTTAAAGAGTCTGCTAATAAGCATTTTAAGCGTTTAGTACTTGGTAAAGAAGTTCGTTTACGTAATGCTTATGTGATTAAAGCTGAACGTTTTGATCAAGATGAAGACGGTAATGTCACCACGGTTTATTGTACTTACGACAATGAAACATTGGGTAAGAACCCAAGTGATGGCCGCAAAGTTAAAGGTGTTATTCATTGGGTTGAAGCGACAACGGCCAAACCAGCTGAATTTCGTTTATACCACCGTTTATTTACTGAAGCGTCTCCAGCAGCTTTTGAAACCTTAGACGAAGTGTTAAGCGATGACTCTTTAACTGTGCTTAAGGGTGTCGCTGAAGCAAGCTTAGCCAATGCAGTGGCAGAAAAAGCGTACCAGTTTGAACGTGAAGGTTACTTCTGCGCTGATAACAAGGATTCATCAAAAGAGGCTTTAGTGTTTAACTTAACTGTGGCACTACGTGATTCTTTTGCTTAAAGTTTACCTGTAGCTTTTACTGGGGGTAGTTTATCCCTAAGTCAGTTAATAAAAATGCCAGAACAATATTGTTCTGGCATTTTTTTGGTTAATCATCAGTAGAACTGGCTTGGTTATTTGCGGAAATTAAGTGTATTGGCGCACCATCACTTAAATAGGCGGCGTCCACTTGATCAAGTTTGTTGTAACGGATCATCTGCTGGATACTATCAATATAGGCTTGGCCACGTTCGGAATATTTATCTAATGTGGTGACTAATTTAAGGCCTGTAATCGGTTTTTTCTCATAACGTAATTGCTGTCTCATTTGTCTCAGTTTAAGGTAGGCTGCATGGGTATTGATATTTAGCATATAGCCCTCAACGGATGCTTGCGGAGTATTAAATCGTGCTAAACCGTAATTGCCTAACTCTGTTCTTTGCTTTTTAGGAGCCATGCCGTTGCCACTGAAATCCCACTGGCCAAAAAAGGCGTTACCTTCAACGGTAAATCGCGATGTCGCCCAGCCGCTTTCTTCAGCCGCTTGGGCTAGCACTAATGACGGCGGCATGATGTCTACGCGCTTAAGCAGTTGTTTTCGCAAATCTTGAGTTAATGGTGTTTGCTTATCGGGGATGACCTTGTATTTTGTTGCGATATCAATAAGCTTGTTATCGGTTAGCTCAGCCTGTTTCACCCATTTTCGCTCTAAAATAATATTTTCATTACTGAGTAATATTAATGGCGCCATTAATCTGAAAAAAACCATTTTCTTAACCTGTACAGGGATCTCATTTGAGGTTTTTTGCCAATTCTCACTCACGCTATCAAAGGTTAATCGAGGTACTTCCCTTACACCGGCATCCCAGCTTTGTTTGTTGTAATTTAACGAGTCGAATAATTCAATTAATTGATCGAGCGAGTTTAAAATAATCTCTGTTGAGGCCTTGGTTTGCGGTTTTTTAGTTGTGAGTTTGTTGTTTGCGGCATCTATATATTGATGATTAACATCTGGCTCAATTGTTGCAGTTGGAGATTTAGTCGCGTTTGTACCAGTAGTATCAGTCTCATTTTCTGTAGTGGATGACTTAACCCAGTAGTTGATGGCAAATAAACCCGCTAGAAGCAGCAATACAAAAAGGATTTTTTGATAGGTATTTTGGGTCATATATCACCTTAGTTCAAACTCACTTTATGGGCCGAGCCATAACAAAAAAGGCGCGAAAGCGCCTTTTAAATATAGTACAAAAACATTTACTGCATCATAGGTCCTAAGCCTAAGCTCCATAATATAACGCTAGTGCCCATTAATCCGACCAATAGCACTAAACCTGCAGTAACGACTGAACTTGCGTAAATAAAGCCTTTTTCTTCAGGGATATTCATAATGATGGGGACACCAGCATAAAGTAGATATACTGAGTAGGCTAAGCCTGCAAGGCCCACTAACATCATAAACCATAACACAGGGTATAGCGCTGATATGCCAACCATAAATAATGGTGTAGCGGTATAGGCGGCTAACTCAAGTGCTTGAGTGAAGGTTGGTGCGGCATCAAAGGTTTTTGCCATCCAATAAGATAAATATGCCAGTGCAAATACGCCAGCAATGAGGCCAAAGTACATACCCACTGACATGAACATGGCGCTTTGTGGAGTGAGAAATAGTAGCTCGCCGTTAGCAGGATGCCAGCCTATATAAGCGGTTGCTACAAAACTGCACACAGCAGGAATTAAGGCGATAAGTAAGATATGACTAAGGCTGCTTTTAACTGCCTCGTGATTACGTTCAATTGTTTGCCACTCTTGTTTCGGATGAGTGTATAGCCCCATTAGGTGATTCAATATCATTGTTATTATCCTTGTTTAGCATTTCATACATAGCTCGCCAAACTTCAGACGAACTGATCATAGCCCCATATATCAATCGCCTTAATCAGTCCTACACATACTTAATGCACTCGTTACTAGTGAGCCGTTTAAGTAATAACTTCATCCCTATCGAAGCTTATCCATTAAAGGTGATTGAAATACAACTTAAGCAACTATTGTTACGCAGATGTATAGACTATTTATTGAACATTAGCGGCCATTCGTCAAGTGCTATTGTTGTTTTATCAGTATAAAAAGCTAATAAGCTCATCAGAAGTTAGCTCATGCAGTATTTTTCTCTTTAGATTGTCGATTTATATGTAAATATTCGACGTTAATGTAACTTAGTTGATGATTGTTAAATATCTATTTGCTGCTTAATGCAATCTTAGAATATGCAGATGGGTTGTCGTATCTGTTTCATTTTTTTAATACAATGGCGCCACATAAAATATTTAGTGGTACTTCAATGATGTATGAGCAGGGTTTACTTGAGCCGATTTACTCTTTTTTGAATTGTGAAACACCTGATAAGTGGATTGAAATGGCCAGCAAGCCTGAAAACTTATCCATCATTCTTCGTGATCATATGATTTGTGAGTTAAAAGCCGCCCAAAGCGCGATGTTTTTAATTAGGAAATACGCGGTGGATAAACCCAGTGCTGAGCAGTTATCCCAATGGATAAAGCCATACGAAGAGTTTGCCTATAAAAAGGTCGGCGATTTAGCCTCTCTTAAAGGAAAAAGTAACGTCAGCAAACAAATCACAGTGCGTGAAGGCTGTGTTTATGGTCAAGAGTTAGTTGATAAAATGGTATTGCTGATCAAAGAAGAATTACATCATTTCTATCAAGTAATGGAGTTGATGGAAAAAAAACAGGTACAGTATGAGCTAATAGAGGCCGGACGTTATGCCAAAGGCTTACTGAAACATGTTAAAACCTTCGAGCCAGATGCATTAGTCGATAAGTTAATTATTGGTGCACTAATTGAGGCCAGATCTTGTGAACGTTTTGCCAAACTTGCCCCGCATCTGGATGAAGAATTAAGTAAATTCTACGTATCGCTACTTCGCTCTGAAGCTCGTCACTACCAAGATTACCTGACGTTGGCCGAGTTAGTATCGGATAAAGATATTAGTGACAGAGTAAGGTTTTTGACCGAGGTTGAAGCTGAGCTTATTTTAACCCCAGATACCGATTTTAAATTCCACAGTGGTTTACCCAATTAACACTATATCCTTGCGGTATTTGAAGTCCTCAAGTTAGCAAGGGCAGTTGTTTAAGATTGGCAGTGTATTGGTCGACAATCAGTATGCTGCCTTGCTCGTACCAGTCACCAACCACAATGCGCTGCTTGTTATCGGCTAATTGATGTATTGCCGGACGGTGGGTATGGCCATGGATCATTCTTTGGCAGTTGGTTTTTAGCAGTAGGCTGTCAACGGCTGATTGCTCAACATCCATAATGGTATAGCTTTTTTGTTGATTGCTTTTTTGACTTTTTTTGCGAATATCAGCAGCGATGTTCTGTCGCGTTGATTTAGGCAAGTTACGGTAAATCCATTTCACGAATGATGAATTTCTGAAGCTTCTAAATCTTTGATAAGCCTTATCGAGCGTGCAAAGGCTATCACCATGCAAGACTACTGTTTTTATCCCATACAAATCTAACTCGACAACTTCTGGGAGTATGATCATTCCAGCTTTACGAGCAAATGATTTGCCAATCATAAAATCTCGATTACCGTGGATAAAATAAATAGGGATGCTTGTGGCGACACGTTTTAGATGGGTGGCTATTTCGTCAGTAAAGGGCTCAGCAATATCATCACTGGTCCAGACTTCAAACAAGTCACCGATGATATAAATCGCTTCAACATCAGCAAGATCTGAGTTGAGGTAGCGAATAAAAGCTTGGCTAATATCTGGGCGGTCTGCACTTAAGTGCAAATCGCCCATAAAAACAGTCTGCATTAATGATTATTCAGCAATGCTTGCACTGTTAATGATAACAGCTTCTAGTGGTACGTCTTGATGCATGCCACGGTTACCTGTGCTAACAGTTTTGATTTTCTCTACAATATCAAAACCTTCAACAACTTCAGCGAATACACAATAGCCCCAGCCTTGAGATGTTTCGGCTTTAAAGTCTAAGAAAGTGTTGTCATTCACATTGATAAAAAACTGTGATGTTGCTGAATGCGGATCAGATGTACGCGCCATCGCTAAGGTACCGACTTTGTTTGATAAGCCGTTGTTCGCTTCATTTTTAACTGCAGCATGAGGGGTTTTCTGAACCATATCTTCAGTAAAGCCACCACCTTGTACCATGAAACCATCAATCACACGGTGAAAAATAGTACCGTCGTAGAAACCTTCTTTTACGTACTTAATGAAGCTTTCAACAGTTAAAGGTGCTTTTTCAGCATTTAAAGCGATTTTGATGTCGCCCATATTTGTGTGCAAAGTGATCATATTTAATTACCTAGATAAAAATTGTTGCGCGATTCTAACTTATCTTACGTGAGGCTTAAAGTGCAGTGTTCAAAACAGTGTTGCTCATGGTAGACTTTGTGGCAATTAAATTGAGTTTTATTAAGAGTAAAAGAGAACCATCGATGTTGAAAATTTACAATAGTATGAGTCGTGAAAAGCAAGAGTTTAAACCGATTAACCCTGGCAAGATTGACATGTATGTATGTGGGATCACCATATATGATTTATGTCACATTGGT
This sequence comes from Shewanella sp. 10N.286.51.B8, assembly GCF_041469325.1. Lineage (NCBI taxonomy): Bacteria > Pseudomonadati > Pseudomonadota > Gammaproteobacteria > Alteromonadales > Shewanellaceae > Shewanella > Shewanella sp. 10N.286.51.B8. Next base: position 86,060 of record NZ_JBFRKG010000003.1, on the reverse strand, counting down.
CATGGTCGTACTTTTGTGTCTTTCGATATGATAGTTCGCTACTTACGTTATAGTGGCTATGCGGTGAACTACTTACGTAACATCACCGATGTCGACGATAAAATCATTAAACGCGCCGCTGAAAATAACGAAAGTTGTGACTCACTCACTGAGCGTTTGATTGGTGAGATGCACAATGATTTTGATTCATTAAATATGCTACGCCCAGATTTCGAACCAAGAGCGACCCTGCATATTGATGAGATCATCGACATGGTGCAGACACTCATCGCTAAAGAGCATGCTTATGTTGCTGACAATGGCGATGTGCTCTTTAGTGTGGCTTCATTTGCGGAATATGGCCGCTTATCAGGACAAAACCTTGAACAGCTTCAAGCTGGCGCGCGCGTTGAAGTGGAAGCTGCTAAACGTAATCCTATGGATTTTGTTTTGTGGAAAATGTCAAAACCTGGCGAACCAACGTGGGAGTCTCCATGGGGGCCTGGCCGTCCTGGCTGGCACATTGAATGTTCTGCAATGAATGGCAAACACTTAGGTGAAAACTTTGATATTCATGGCGGCGGTAGCGATTTACAGTTCCCACATCATGAAAACGAAATTGCGCAGTCTTGCTGTGCTCATGGCTCAAAGTATGTCAACTACTGGATGCATACTGGCATGGTGATGGTTGATAAAGAAAAAATGTCTAAATCACTGGGCAACTTCTTCACAATCAGAGATGTGTTAGAACATTACGATCCAGAAACAGTACGTTACTTCTTATTATCGGGTCACTATCGTAGCCAGCTAAATTATTCTGAAGATAATTTAAAGCAAGCTAAGTCGGCTTTAGAACGTATTTATACTTCGTTAAAAGGCTTAGATTTATCAGTTGCTCCAGCAGCTGCACCTGAGTATGTCGGTAAATTTAAACTGGCGATGGATGATGATTTTAATACACCAGAAGCCTACTCGGTTATCTTTGATATGGTACGTGAGATTAACCGTCTTAAATCAGTTGATATGGCGCAAGCCAGCGCCTTAGGTGTTAGCCTTAAGCAATTAACAGACGTGCTAGGCATTATCAGCAACGATGTTGATGTTTATTTCCAAGGCGAGGGTAGTGATGATGAAGTCGCTGAAATTGAGGCCTTGATCGTTGAACGTAATCGCGCCCGCGCTGAAAAAGATTGGCCTGCTGCAGATATCGCTAGAGATAGACTAAATGCCCTTGGGGTTATTCTGGAAGATGGCGAAAATGGTGTAACAACTTGGCGTAAAAAGTAACGTCTAAGTTTAATCCGCCATAAAAAAGCCTGCATTAGCAGGCTTTTTTAGTTAATACAATTATTAACTCTGATTAAACAAAGGTTTAGTCGTGGTAAGTCTCAGCAGCATATAAGGTATTTTCTAGTAAGCTGGCAATTGTCATCGGACCTACACCACCGGGTACTGGGGTAATGAATGCCGCTTTCTCAGCAGCAAGATCAAATTCTACATCACCCACTAAGCGGCCATTGTCTAAGCGGTTAATGCCCACATCGATAACAATCGCACCAGGTTTAATCCAATCACCAGCAATAAAACCAGGTTTACCTACTGCAACAATCAACAAGTCAGCTTGGCGTACCTTTTGTTCAAGGTTTTTAGTAAAGCGATGACAGGTGGTCGTAGTACAGCCTGCAAGTAGTAGCTCCAATGTCATTGGTCTACCGACAATATTAGACGCGCCAACAATCGTTGCATCAAGACCATATGTATCTACACCCGTTGAATTGATCAAGGTCATAATGCCTTTTGGCGTACATGAACGCAGCACTGGGATGCGCTGAGCAAGTCGGCCGACATTATAAGGGTGGAAACCATCAACATCTTTATCAGGGCGAATTTGCTCAATGACTTTAGATTCTTCAATGTGTGCAGGTAATGGCAGTTGCACTAAAATGCCATCAATTTTAGGGTCATCATTGCATTGATCAATTAAGGCTAACAATTCTGCTTCAGTGGCCGTGGTCTCTAAATCATATGAATAAGATTGAAAGCCGACTTCTTCACACGCGCGGCGCTTACTTCCTACATAGACTTGTGACGCAGCATCTGCACCAACTAAGATGACCGCTAAGCCAGGAATTCTTTTACCTGCTTCTTTACGGGCAAGTACTTTTTCTTTTAAAGTGATTCGAATAGATTGAGCGATCGCTTTGCCATCAATATTTTGGGCAGTCATGGGGGTATAGTTTCCTTTATGGCGCGATAATAAGACGAAATTAACGAAGCGTATTCTATCAGTCAGCTAAAGTCATGTCATGAATATTGCCTTAGTGATTTTTTAAAAACAGAATTTTTTGTTTGTTAAAACAGCAGCTGAACAAGTTTGTCAAAAAAATCGTTGACGATAGGAAAGTGACTCGTTAATATGCGCTCCGTTCTCACAGCGAAGGTGTTTAAAGAAAATAAACATTGTAGCATTGAACATCTCGGTGATTAGCGCAGCCCGGTAGCGCATCTCGTTTGGGACGAGAGGGTCAGAGGTTCGAATCCTCTATCACCGACCAAATTTATTTATTTGTAAAGCTTCGGTTTTATGAATAAGCTGTAAAAAGATAAGTTGTTAACCAAAGCAACTTATCACGCTAGTAGGATATACAGATTTATCTGTAAACCATGCGCCCGTAGCTCAGTTGGATAGAGCACCCGCCTTCTAAGCGGGTGGTCGCAGGTTCGAATCCTGCCGGGCGTACCAAATTATGGTGATTGTAGCTCAGTTGGTAGAGCCCCGGATTGTGATTCCGGTTGTCGTGGGTTCGAGCCCCATCAGTCACCCCAAATTTTGCATTGATAATGCACAGTTGTAGAAAAAGCGACCTAAGGTCGCTTTTTTTATGTCTAAAATCCCCATTTAACCGCGTTTTCAGACTCGACTCGGCAGTAAACGGTCGCTATAATGTCGCGTCTTGATAAATATCTAATACGGATTACTACGGGTAACAGCGCTTAAACGCTGCTGTATCACTACTTTTATTAGTAAACATTAATCATCAAGAAATGAATATTTAATAGTTGAGTTTTCGACTATTACAAAGGACGTCAGACATATTTCGAGGTAAAACAATGCAAGTTTCTGTTGAAACAACTCAAGGCCTAGAACGTCGCCTAACAATTTCTGTACCTGCTGAGCAAATTGAGAAATTAGTTAAAGACAATTTATTACGTGAAGCGAAGCGTGCAAAGATCTCTGGTTTCCGTCCAGGTAAAGTACCAGTATCAGTAATCAACCAACGTTACGGTAAAGCTATCCGTCAAGATGTGACCGGTGAAGTTATGCAACGCAACTTCATTGAAGCTATCATGGCTGAAAAACTAAACCCAGCTGGCGCACCAGTATTTGCTCCTAGTAAAGCAGAAGGCGAGAACTTCGAGTTCGTTGCTACTTTTGAAATCTACCCAGAAGTTGAATTAACTGGTTTAGATGCAATCGCTGTTGAACAACCACAAGCTGAAGTTAATGACGCTGACGTTGACACCATGATTGAAACGCTTCGCAAGCAACACGCTACTTTCGCTGTAGTTGAAACTGCTGCTGAAGAAGGCAACAAAGTTAAAATGAACTTTGTTGGTTCAGTTGAAGGTGAAGAATTTGAAGGTGGCAAAGCTGACGATTTCGAACTTGAGCTTGGTAGCAACCGTATGATCCCAGGTTTTGAAACTGGCATCATTGGTCATAAAGCCGGTGAAGAATTTGAAGTTGAAGTCACTTTCCCTGAAGATTACCACGCTGAAAACTTAAAAGGTAAAGCGGCTAATTTCGTTATTACTCTTACCGAAGTTCAAGCTGCAGAATTACCAGAAGTGAATGACGAGTTCGCTTCATTATTCGGTATTGCTGAAGGTGGCCTAGAAGCCCTTAAAGCTGAAATCCGTAAAAACATGACTCGTGAACTTGATCAAGCGCTTAAAGCGAATGTTAAAGAGCAAGTTATCGAAGGCTTATTAGCTGCTAACGACATCACTATCCCTAAAGCACTTGTAGACGGTGAAGTGAATGTTCTTCGTCAACAAGCTATGCAACGTTTTGGTGGTCAAGCTGAAAACATGCCTGAGCTTCCAGCTGATCTATTCACTGAGCAAGCTGAGCGTCGCGTTAAAGTTGGTCTATTATTAGGCGAAGTAATCAAAACGAATGAACTTCAAGCTGAAGATGAGCGCGTTCAAGGTTTAATCGCTTCAATGGCTTCTGCTTACGAAGATCCAACAGAAGTTGTTGAATACTACAATGGCAACAAAGAGCTTATGCAGAACATGCGTAACGTAGCTCTTGAAGAGCAAGCTGTTGAAGTGCTATTAAAATCAGCAAAAGTAACTCTAAAAGAAGTTGCTTTTGAAGAATTTATGAACAAGGCAACAGGTAAAGCGTAACCTTCGCTTGACTTGATTGGCGGTTCGCCATTTATAATGGCTCGTATGAGGTTCTCATACGAGCCATTTTTATTTTAGGGAAAGTATAAAATGCATAAAGCGCCAGAATCTGTACTCAATGCTCTCGTACCTATGGTTGTTGAACAAACAGCAAAAGGTGAGCGTTCATATGATATTTACTCTCGTTTATTAAAAGAGCGTGTAATTTTCTTGGTTGGCCAGGTTGAAGAACACATGGCTAATTTGATCGTGGCGCAATTATTGTTCCTAGAATCAGAAAGCCCAGACAAAGATATTTCAATTTACATTAACTCGCCAGGAGGCTCAGTAACAGCCGGCATGGCGATTTATGACACCATGCAGTTTATCAAGCCAAATGTCAGTACAGTATGTATTGGTCAAGCAGCAAGCATGGGCGCTTTTTTACTTGCTGGTGGCGCAAAAGGCAAACGTCATTGTTTACCTAATTCTCGCGTGATGATCCACCAACCATTAGGCGGTTTCCAAGGTCAGGCTTCAGATATTGCAATTCATGCTCAAGAAATTCTTGGCATTAAGAACAAATTGAACCAAATGTTGGCGGAACATACCGGTCAACCAATGGAAATCATTGAACGTGATACTGACCGTGATAACTTCATGAGTGCTCAAGAAGCAGCCGATTATGGTTTAGTTGATTCAGTTTTTGAAAAGCGTAGCTGATCTTTACGCCTGAGTGCGCTATTCTTTGAAGAATAGAGTATTAAAATATAAGACTGTGTTTGTGCATTTAAACAGTACAGATGGTTTTCTACAGACAGTGTCTAGGCTGTAACAGAGGTAGAGTTAATGGGCGATAACAAAAATTCCGGTGACAGCGGTAAGCTGCTGTACTGCTCTTTTTGCGGGAAAAGCCAACATGAAGTTAGAAAGCTAATTGCTGGACCTTCAGTATATGTTTGTGACGAATGTGTCGAGTTATGTAATGACATAATTCGTGAAGAGATAAAAGAAATTTCGCCTAAACGCGATCAAGACCAATTACCAACGCCACACGAATTACGTAATCACCTCGATGATTACGTCATTGGTCAGAATCAGGCAAAAAAGGTGCTATCGGTAGCGGTTTATAATCACTATAAGCGCTTACGTAATGGTACGCCGATTGAAGGTGTTGAGCTTGGTAAAAGTAATATCTTACTTATTGGGCCTACAGGTAGTGGTAAAACATTACTGGCTGAAACCTTAGCGCGTTCACTTGATGTGCCGTTTACTATGGCTGATGCAACCACATTAACTGAAGCAGGTTATGTGGGTGAAGACGTTGAAAACATTATTCAGAAACTTCTGCAAAAATGTGATTACGACGTTGAAAAAGCGGAACGTGGTATTGTTTACATCGATGAAATCGACAAGATTAGTCGTAAATCTGACAATCCTTCTATAACTCGTGATGTATCGGGTGAAGGTGTTCAGCAGGCGTTACTAAAACTAATTGAAGGTACTGTTGCTTCTGTGCCACCTCAAGGTGGTCGTAAGCATCCACAACAAGAGTTTTTGCAAGTTGATACTTCAAAGATCTTATTTATTTGTGGTGGTGCGTTTGCTGGGCTTGAAAAAGTTATTGAGCAACGTGGCTTAACAGGTACTGGTATCGGTTTTGGCGCTGAAGTTAAAGGTGATGCAGATAAAGCGACTATCTCGCAAACATTAGGTAAGGTTGAACCAGAAGATTTAATTAAATTTGGTTTGATCCCTGAGTTTATCGGTCGTTTACCTGTTGTTGCGACGCTAACTGAATTAGATGAATCTGCATTGGTTCAAATCTTATCTCAACCTAAAAATGCACTTACTAAGCAATATGGTGCCTTATTTGAGATGGAAGATGTTGAGTTAGAGTTCCGCGAAGATGCGCTTAAAGCCATTGCTCATAAAGCAATGACCCGTAAAACCGGTGCTCGTGGACTTCGTTCAATTATCGAAGATATTTTACTCGATACCATGTATGACATCCCTTCAGTGGAAGGCGTGATTAAGGCCGTTGTTGATGAGTCTGTAGTAAAAGGCGAATCCGCACCAATCCTAATTTACGAAAATGCCGAAAGCCAAGTTGCTGGTGGTGAACAATAAATAGACGATTTAGTCTTTTATTAAAAATAAGGAGTCCATTGGGCTCCTTTTTTCGTATTAACCATTGAAAGTTTGAGAAACATCCCAATATACTGACTTATAAAATCCATTCATCAAACGGAATCGAACTATGACCCAAGAGCGTGAAGCGCATATCGAACTCCCCGTGCTGCCACTGCGAGATGTAGTGGTTTATCCCCATATGGTAATTCCGTTGTTCGTCGGACGAGAGAAATCTATTCGTTGTCTCGAATCGGCAATGGAACAAGACAAGCAAATTTTATTGGTCGCACAGCGAGAAGCTGATTTAGACGAGCCAACAAAAGAAGATATTTTCGACGTCGGTACCGTAGCCTCAATTTTGCAGTTATTAAAACTACCTGACGGGACCGTTAAAGTCTTAGTTGAAGGTGGTCAGCGTGCAAAAGTAACCGCTTACACCCAAGAAGATGAATTCTTTGTCGCGACAGCTGAATACTTAGCTTCTGAAGACTTAGCTGACAAAGAAGAAGAAGTCTTAGTCCGCAGTGCAATCAGTCAATTTGAAGGTTACATCAAGCTTAACAAGAAAATACCGCCTGAAGTGCTCACTTCATTAACCGGTATTGAAGAAGCAGCGCGCCTTGCTGACACCATGGCGGCGCATATGCCACTTAAGCTAGAAGACAAACAGTCTGTGCTTGAGATGATTAATGTTGGTGAGCGCCTTGAATACTTAATGGCGATGATGGAAGGCGAGATTGACTTATTACAAGTTGAAAAACGCATCCGTGGCCGCGTTAAGAAACAAATGGAAAAGAGTCAACGCGAATACTATTTGAATGAGCAAATGAAAGCCATTCAAAAAGAATTAGGCGATCTTGATGAAGGCCAAGATGAGTTTGAAGTATTAGCTCGGAAGATCACTGAGGCTAAAATGCCAGCAGAAGCCAAAGAAAAAGCCGAAGCTGAGTTAAACAAACTGAAGATGATGTCTCCAATGTCTGCAGAAGCGACTGTTGTCAGAAGCTATGTCGATTGGATGACCTCGGTACCTTGGAGTCAGCGTTCTAAAATTAAGCGTGATTTATCAAAAGCTGAAGCCATTCTTGATACCGATCACCATGGGCTTGAGAAGGTTAAAGAGCGCATTTTAGAGTATCTTGCGGTACAAAGCCGTGTTAAACAGCTTAAAGGGCCAATTCTTTGTCTAGTGGGCCCACCAGGTGTCGGTAAAACGTCACTCGGTCAGTCAATTGCAAAGGCGACAGGTCGTAAGTATGTGCGTGTTGCATTAGGTGGTGTGCGTGATGAAGCCGAGATCCGTGGTCATCGTCGTACTTATATTGGTTCTATGCCAGGTAAAGTCATTCAAAAAATGGCTAAAGTGGGCGTTAAAAACCCATTATTCCTATTAGATGAAATTGACAAAATGAGTTCTGATATGCGCGGCGATCCATCGTCAGCATTATTAGAAGTATTAGATCCTGAACAAAACTCAGCATTTAACGATCATTACCTTGAAGTGGATTACGACTTATCAGACGTAATGTTTGTCGCTACCTCAAACTCAATGGATATCCCTGGACCATTACTTGACCGTATGGAAGTGATCCGTTTATCGGGTTACACCGAAGATGAAAAGCTTAATATTGCTAAGAAGCATTTATTAACCAAACAGATTGAGCGTAATGGCTTAAAAGCGAGTGAGATAACCATAGAAGACAGTGCCATTATTGGCATGATCCGTTATTACACCCGTGAAGCTGGCGTGCGTTCATTAGAGCGTGAGCTGTCTAAAGTGTGCCGTAAAGTCGTAAAAATGATTTTGCTTGATAAGTCAGTGAAAACCGTTGTTGTGGATCAAGATAACCTGAAATCTTTCTTAGGTGTGCAGCGCTTTGATTACGGTAAAGCTGAATCTAACAATCAAATTGGTCAAGTTACTGGCCTTGCATGGACGCAAGTTGGTGGTGATTTACTGACCATTGAAGCCACTTCGGTGCCAGGTAAAGGCAAACTTGCTTATACCGGTTCGCTAGGTGACGTGATGCAAGAGTCAATTCAAGCTGCAATGACCGTTGTTAGAGGCCGCGCAGAGCAGTTGGGGATCAATAACGACTTTTATGAAAAGCGTGATATCCATGTTCATGTACCAGAAGGTGCAACGCCAAAAGATGGTCCTTCAGCAGGTGCGGCAATGTGTACTGCTTTAGTATCAAGTTTAACCGGCAACCCGGTTAAAAGTGACGTAGCGATGACGGGTGAAATTACCCTTCGTGGTGAAGTGTTACCAATTGGTGGCCTGAAAGAGAAACTGCTTGCGGCGCATCGCGGTGGGATAAAAGTTGTGCTTATTCCTAAAGAAAATGAGCGTGATTTAGAAGAAATTCCAGCAAATGTGATTGCTGATTTAAAGATCCACCCTGTAAGGTGGGTCGAGGAAGTCCTTGAATTGGCCTTAGAAAGACCTGTTAAAGGCTTCGAAGTGGTCAAAAAGTAACTAATCAGTAAGAAAACTTGCTAGTAACCCAAAAAAAATGAAAAAAGGGGCTTAACAAACACGAAAGCTGTGGTAGCCTAGATAAGTGGAGAGTCAGTTAGCACCAAACCCTTGGCGCATCTGACTTTGAGCTGTATCCAAGTACATTTTTTTTGGTTTTCCAACTAAGTTTGGTGTGGTATCAAACTTACGATAAAAAGCCTCCGTAGACCGTTCCAAAGACGGATTTGGTTGCGGCGCAAAAATAACATTCAAGGGGATGACATGAACAAATCTGAACTAATCGAGAAAATCGCTTCTGGTGCTGACATTTCTAAAGCAGGCGCTGGCCGTGCACTAGATTCTTTTATTGCTGCTGTTACTGAAGCGCTTAAAGAAGGCGATAAGATTTCTCTAGTTGGTTTTGGTACTTTTGAAGTACGTCAACGTGCAGAACGTACTGGCCGTAACCCACAAACGGGTGCAGAAATCAAAATTGCAGCAGCAAACATTCCTGCCTTCAAAGCTGGTAAAGCACTAAAAGACGCTGTTAACTAAATAGTTGGTATCGTTGCCTTTTGTAAGGCATTTGTAGAAAGCACTGTTTTAACAGTGCTTTTTGCGAAATAAAGTATCAGAATTAACTTTGTTTTTTTGATATTAGGAGAGATAAGGCATACCTCGGTAGCGTCTGAATACTCCGTCTAAATTACAAGAAGGCGCATCCGCAAAAGGTGCGCCTTTTTATTTTATTATGTCGCAACAAGCGAGAATTCAGATGTTAGAAAAAATTCGCGAAGGTTCACAGGGTGTTATAGCTAAAAGTATTTTAGTACTGGTGATCCTTTCGTTCGCATTTGCTGGTGTCAGTAGTTACCTAGGAACCTCGACAGATGTTCCAGCCGCAGTAGTTAATGGTGACGAAATCACAGCCAATGAATTAGAACAAGCATTCCAAAATGAACGTGGCCGTTTAGAACAACAACTAGGCGAAATGTTTGATGCCTTAGCTGCTGATGATAACTATATGAATGGTATCAAGCAGAATGTATTAGATCGTTTGATTTCAGATAAGCTAATTAGCCAAGCGGCTGAAGATTTGGGACTACGTGTTTCAGATGAGCAAATTAAACAAGCGATTCTGAATGAGCAAGCATTCCAAACCGATGGTGTATTTGATAATGACCGCTACTTAGCTGTACTACGTCAATTAGGTTATCAAACCACTAGCTTTAGAAATATGATGCGTGTTGATATGACTCGTCGTCAACTTTTAACCGCGCTAGTGGGAAGTGAGTTTGTTCTTGATGGTGAAGCAAAGCAATTAGCTGAAGTTCAAGGTCAAACCCGTGATATTCGTTATTTAGTTGTGGACTCTACACCTTTCTTAGCTTCTTCAACAGTTTCTGCTGAAGAGATTAAAGCCTATTACGAAAGTAACTTAATTCAGTTCATGAGCCAAGAAAAAGTTAGCTTAGAATATGTCGAGTTGGACGTTGCAGATCTGGCTAAAGGTATCGAAACGTCAGTTGATGATGCGCGTGCTTTTTATGAAGACAACCAACAACAATATCAAACGCCAGAAAAACGTTTAGCTGCACATATTTTATTTGCATCTGGCGATGATAGCGCCGATGAAGCAAAGGCCGAAGCTGCTTTAGCTAAATTACAAGCTGGTGAAGACTTTGCTGCCGTTGCTAAATCAGATTCAGATGACCAATTTAGCGCAGAGCAGGGCGGTCAACTCGATTGGTTCGAACAAGGTGTAATGGATCCTGCATTTGACTCAGCTTTATTTGCACTTTCAACTGGTGAGTACTCACAAATTGTGAAGAGTGAATTTGGTTATCACATTATCAAGTTACTCGATGTGGAATCTGGTGCTGCAGCGCCGTTTGATGACGTGCAAGATAAAATCATCGCTGATCTTCAAAACAAAAAAGCGGTTGATGAATTTTATAGCTTACAAAGTGTTTTAGCCGATACCAGCTACGAAATACCTGACACTTTAGATGAAACAGCTAAAGCATTAGGCGTTGAGGTTCAATCAACAGCGTTATTTTCTCGTGATAATGCGCCTGTTAATTTAAATACTCCAGCTTTAATCAAAGCTGCATTTTCTGATGACGTTATTGGTAGCGGCATGAACAGTGAAGTGATTGAGTTAGCACCTAACCATGTGGTTGTGATTCGTTTACTGCAACATAAAGATGCTGGTACATTGCCATTAACTGAAGTATCTAGCAGCATTGAAGCACGTTTATTGCAAGATAAAGCGAACTTTGCCGCAAGTGAAAAAGCCAATGAATATTTAGCGCAATTAAAAGCAGGCACTGAAATCACTGAAGTTGCAGTAGCAACGAAAGAGAAGCTAGCACGATTTAATCAAGATATTGATCAAGCTATCTCGACTAAGGCATTTAAAATGGCAGCTCCAGATGCTGGTGCAAGCTCATTTGATACCGCTGCATTAGCTAATGGCTATGCGGTTATTGCTTTGGATAAAGTTAATGATGCAGAAGGTATTGATGCAAATATTGTTGAAAGTATTAAGCAACGTTTAGTACCTCAATACAGCGAAGCTGATTACCGTTCAGTTGTCGCAGCTTTAAAAGCAAAAGCAACAGTTGAATACCCAGTAGCTGAATAAGCTGATTGGAATTCACAAAAGCCAAGGTTCGCCTTGGCTTTTTTATGTCAAAATTTTGAGGTTCTTATAAGGATATTTATGAACTTAGCATTGTTTGATTTTGATGGAACTATTACAAGTAAAGATACTTACACGCCATTTATTTACTCAAGTGTACCTAAGTGGCGTTTAATCGTTTGTTATCCGATATTAATCCCTGTGATAGCCGCTTATAAATGGCAGCTCATTGGTGGGTCAAGAACGCGTAGCATCATTTCTAAGTTTGCTTTTTGGCAACAAGATGAGCAACACATTAAGGCCATCGGCGAAGATTATGCTACAAGTTTTGATCTACAAATCAAACCTCAAGCGCTAGCGCGTCTGCAATGGCATCAGATGCAAGGTGACACCATTGTTGTGGTTTCGGCATCACTTAATGTTTATTTAGCGCCATGGTGTCGCCAGCATGGATTTAAACTGATATGTGCAGAGCTAGAAAGTAAAAAGGGTAAACTGACCGGACGGTATATTAATGGTGACTGTAGCGGCGCTGCAAAATCAAATCGAGTTTTAGCTCAGTTTGACCTACAAGATTTTGATAAAGTGTATGCCTATGGTGATACAGAAGAAGATAAACCCATGCTAGAACTTGCTGATGTCAGTTATTACCGATGGCAAAAACTGACAGGCTAACGCCGTTATATAGTAAAAAACTAAGGTATGGCTTTACTGTTTACTAGTAAATCTAGCGGTTTATAAGCCAAACAACTTGTTGCAGTCATGGGACTAAAAATCGGACTTGTAAGTTGTGTTTATATGAAAGATAAGTCAGTTTTAAACTAAGAGGTCTAGTCAAAAATTGAAAGATTTACATGCTCAATTTGAAGTGCTATTAAGCTATATCGATAATAATCTACCTGCAATTTCTGCGTTTGATGACAATCTCAACAGCCGCTTAGCGGCGATTGCAGGGGTTGCTGAAGTGCATTTTGGTGCGTTATTTTACAGTCTGTTTCATACTAAAGTGCAGGATTATATTCGTTTGCTAAAAAACCTTGAAGCGGCGCAGTTACTGGGTTTTGATAAAACTATTAGCTTAGATACTGTCGCGTTAAAAATGGGCTACCCGTCAACTGCGACATTTATTACCGCGTTTACCGACAGCATTGGTCAAAGTCCGCAAAGCTTTCAAGCCTCACCTGATTGGGGGAATTTTTTTGCCAAGCAGCAACCACTGAGTACCCTAGCCGAAGGACACGAGCAGTTTTCTGCTGCTGAGGTTAATATTCAGGCATCGGATCTAACGGCGACAGAGTTAGTGGTTATTAAGCATCGTGGACCCGCTTGTTATTTATCTCAATCGAAAAATGCCTTAAACGCATTTAGGCAAAAATATCATTTATCGCCCAGTACTAGTCGCACCTTTAATTTCGTTTATGATATGCCTTATCCGCAAATTAATGCCTTAACTGACGATCAATCCATGTTATCGCTGGATATTGGTGTGAGTGTCAATCAAGCGCAGCTTACTGAATTAGCACCCGTTATCGCTGAGTCTGGTTATTTTTCGAATAAGTCTGTGGCTAAGGGGCGTTATGCTCAGTTTTATCATTTGGGTTCTGAAAAAGAGCTCAATAGCAAAATAAAATATCTTTATAGTCATTGGCTTGCTGCCAGTGATTGGACTTTAACGACCCAGCCGCTGATAATTGAACGCTTGGATGTGATTAAGAGTGAGGCTGTTGAAGCTGCTATTGCCGATGACAACCAAGAGCTTGTAGAGGTTAGAGTCTATTTAAAATTACAGTAACAGGTATCCGTATATGTTCACTGTAAGAAATTAACTCATCGTTTTATTGCGATACGAGCCGCATCATCTCGGCGCATAGCCAAGCCATGTAAGTTGCCCAAGCATAACCAAATACTGAGAACATGATCGCGATAGGTACCAGTGAGCGGTGAAATGCAATTGCCACCACAGGGGATGATGCCGCGCCGCCAATACAGCATTGACTTGCTAATGCCATATAAGCCACAGGTGCTTTCATCACTAGCCCAGCAATAATCACGAACAGGCTATGAATTGCTAACCATACAAAGCCGATGGCAAAGTAGATTGGAAAGTCATCAATCATGGTCAAGTCCATTCTAAGGCCCATACTAGCAATCAAAATATACAGCATGACAGTGGAGACCTTTGATGCCCCTAATTGCTCAAGTTCACGCACTTTGGTATTTGAAAGTGCAATACTGATAGTGGTCACTATGATGACAATCCAAAAGAAATTTGAAGTCAGACTAAACTTTTCTGTTGCAGGGTAGTGGGCGGCAAAATATGGCGCCAGAATATCAGCCCCCATATGTGCTAATCCCGTCACGCCAAATGCCACACTGAATATTAATATGTAATCAGTTATGGTGATATTCTTGACCGTGTGAGCTTGCTGATATTCGCTTGTAGCGATTAACCGCTGATAATTGCTTGAGTCGGCACCCGTTTTTTTATCTATCGCAGCAGCATTATTGGCGCAGATTAATAAAAATGACATCCAAATCGCTGAGTAGACTACATTGACCGAAATCATAATCGCAAATAAGTTTTCTTTTACCTGATAGATTTCTTTCATGGCAAGTTGATTCGCTGTGCCACCAACCCAATTCCCTGCTAAGGTCGCCATTCCGCGCCAGGCAGCATCTTCACCTAGCCAATTAATAGATTCAGGCGCTATTTTCGCAAAAAGTATCAGAGTTAACGGGCCGCCAATAATAATGCCTAAGCTGGCAATTAAAAACAGCATGACAATTTTAGGGCCCAATAATAGAATGGATTTTATGTCTACACTGATAATTAGTAATGTTAAACAAGCGGGCATTAAATACTTTGAGGATATGTGGGGTAATTGACTTTGGGAAGCATCGACAATGTTTAAGGTATTTAAAAATGATGGCAACACATAAATCATGACCATAATGGGCACAAAACGGTAAAGTTGTTTCCAAAAGCTTTGTTTTAGCTTGCTAGTATAAAATACCAAACCAATAATCGCGGCCAACAAGCCAAAAATGACCGGATCTGCAGTAATCATAATTTATATTGGCAACCTTATTAGTTTATCGCTTTGTTATTGATTGCAGAATTGGATGAACTCTTCAAGTAACGGACTTAATGCTTCTTCATTACGCCAAATAGACCAGTAGTTTCGCTCGAAATCCCACTCTGGTAAATCTATTTCAATAAGTTGACCGCTGGCTATTTCTTCTTTTACAGCAAGGTAGGGCAGTACACTAACGCCAATGCCAGTACCAATAGCACGTTTTATCGCGCCCATAGTATTCATTGATAATTCTTGATGAATATTGATACTGGCACTTTTTAATAGCTGGGTATTACGTAGCCTCGACACCGAAATGGTTTCATCCATAACCCATAATTGTTGCGACAGCAATTCAGGGGTAATGGTTTCGCTTGCTATTGGATTGTTACTGCCGATGACGATACACAATCTATCTTTAAGCCACTGCTGATATTGTAAATTATTTAACCCAGGCTTGGCATCGACAAAACCTAAATCCAGTTCTTTTTCAGACACCATTTTCTCGATGGCTAAACTGTTGTTAATCACTAGTTTAATATCAACACAGGGGTGTTGTTGTTTAAATAATGGGATGATTCTTGAAAGAATATAGTTACCCGCAGTTTTACTACTGCCAACTTTGATGGTGCCACCGATGGCTGTTCGCTCAGTAAACATCTGCTCTAATTGATTACTTTTAGAAAGCATCTCATTGGCGTAAGGCAAAATAACTTCACCATTATCATTAATGGTTAAGCCGTTACTGCTTCTCTCAAATAGACGGGTGCCTAATGAACCTTCTAAATCCTTTAACGCCATACTGACAGCGGGGACTGACATATGTAATGTTTTGGCTGCTTTAGAGATCTGACCATTAATATGGATGGCTTTAAATATTGACAGTTGCTTGAGTGTGATTTTCATGGGCAAATTATTCTATGAATTCATCAATAGTATAACGAGTTGACAATATTACTCTGTAAATGCTAACGAGTTCAAGTTATTTGAAAAAGTCTTACCTTGTTAGCATAAACCCATCATTTATGATGGGTTTATCATATTTTATCAGCGAGACCTACATCGATATAAGTGCAGATATTAACGCGAAATAAAAATTGGACTTAGAAATCGTAGCGCACGCCTAGGGTAAATACATTATCATCTTCTAATTCAATCGTCGGGCCTGTGTTAGCAACCCGATATTCACCTTCATAGGTGGCGTAGTGACCAAACACCATCGTTGACTTTGATAGACGGTAATCGGCACCGACTGTGAATGAGCTAATATCGACATCGGTCGCTTCCTTGTATTGTGCTGAAGAGACGTCATTATTTTTAAAATACTTACCAAAACCGGCCTTGTCCTTGCCATATTCAGCTTTAAAGTTGATGCCACTCCAGTTATATATTGCGCTAACGAAGTAGGAATTACCTTCTTTATCACTATAAGTTTGGCTTTGGGTATTTTGTAATAAACCGCCTAGTTTAAGACTACCAATTTTAACTTGCCCAACCCCGCGGTATGCGTCGACACCGCCAATGGTGTTATATGCCGCTGCAACATAATAACGTTGTTTTTTGAGTTTTTTATCACCAGCGGTGACGCTTAATGCGTACTGACTTTCGCCAGAGTCATAATTGTCATCCACTAAATAGGTCGCATTGACACTGACTAAATCGGCAATTTGTGGAGAATAGTATGTGATGCCATCGGCTTTCCTGTCTTGCCCAGCAATCATTCTATTGTAGGCGGCATTGGTTAATGCGAATGCTTCAGCAGTACCTTTTGAGGTTTTCATTACCGTATCATTACGACCGACAATGATGGTACCAAAGTCACTTTTTAACCCTAAGTAGGTGTTTCTTGGTTGAAATAAATCATCATCAGCTTCGTTGGTGGCAGCGTTAACTTGCACTTCAACATTGTAAATGATTTCAATGTTTTCAGTTATTTTCTCACTGCCTTTTACCCCTAAGCGAGAAAAGTTATTTTCTAGCACAGTGCCCGACTTTTGATTTTGTGTTGTGAAACCGTTATCAGATTCTGTTAGTGCCATTTCTAGACGGCCATAGAACTGCGGTGACTCAGCGAAAGCGGCAAAAGAACTTGCTGATAGAATTGATACAACAGTGAGTGAAACTAGTGACTTGTTCATCTTCATAATCATCTCTATTTTAAAATAATATTATCAATTGGTTACGCTGCTTTGGCTAATAAATAGATTCATTAGTAAACCTTAATATCATCAGTTTTGAGGAGGTCGCAGTGTATGTAAACCTGCTATACATAATAGGGTTGAATCACAGAGATAAATTCTAACTGGGTCACAGATGTTGTTATTTTGTAGCGGTTTAAGTTAATTTTAATTTGGTTTCATTAAAACTGAACCAAGTGACAATGTTGACTCATGTCTAAGTTTTACAATCTCTTTATGGGTACTCTTCGTCCAACAAAACAAGTTGTGAAAATGATAATTAGAGGTATGAACCAATGAAACTTAAATATTTAGCTTCGGCAGTGGCAGTGATGATGCTTACTTCTGGCAGCGTAATGGCAAAAAATGACTTAGCGTCTTTCCATACTGAAATGGGTGACTGTCAAAGCTGTCACGTTGCAGAAAAAATGAAAGACATCAAGAAAAGCATGACTGATAGCCAAACTCATGAGAACGCCCAGTGTCAGGACTGTCATGGTGGTTATGCTGATTTAGTTAACGATGAACTTGCGTTTGACCCTCATGCATCTCATTTAGGTGATATCAACTGTACTTCTTGTCATACCGCCCATGCTAAACCTGAGTTGACTTGTAATAACTGTCATAACTTTGAAATGGAAATGCCATTTGCTGATTCAAAAGCGAAGAAGAAGTGGGATGGTGATTGGAATCAAGACAAAATCCAACAAGCGATTGATAAAGGCCCTGTAGAAACCGTTGATGTGATTGTTGTTGGTGGCGGTAGTGCCGGTTTCAATGCAGCGATTTCAGCTAAATTGGCAGGTGCCAACGTTGTTTTATTTGAAAAAGCCCCTTATACCGGTGGTAACTCAATGCTTGCTGCAGGCGGTATTAATGCTGTCGGCACACCACAACAAAAAGCCAAAGGCATTGAAGACACTGTTGATTGGTATGCTGAAGATGCCATGAAAGGCGGTCGTTATCAAAATGACCCTAAACTTGTGCAAACTATGGCTGAAGAGTCTGCTGGCGCTGTAGCATGGCTTGAGTCTTTAGGTGCTGATATGTCAGAGCTTAAACGTTCAGGCGGCGCAAGAGCAGAGCGTACTCACGCACCTTCTGGTGGCGCGTCAATTGGTCCACACTTAATTGATACCTTGCGTAAAGCCGCAGTAGAACGTGATATTCCAGTTCGCGTTAACTCAAGAGTTGAAAAAATCGTCTTAAATGATGATCAATCAGTTGCTGGCGTGGTGGTTCACGGCCGTCATTCAGGCTACAACATGGTCGCTGCTGATTCTATTGTATTAGCGACAGGTGGTTATGGTATGAATAAGCAAATGGTTGCTTACTACCGCCCAACAATGAAAGACATGTCTAGTTCAAATAACGTTACAGCCACTGGTGATGGTGTGCTACTTGCTAAAGAAATTGGCGCTTCAATGACTGATATTGATTGGGTTCAAGCGCATCCTACAGTAGGTAAAGATAGCCGTATTTTGATTTCTGAAACCGTTCGCGGTGTTGGTGCAATTATGGTCAATACTGATGGCAACCGTTTCATTAATGAACTAACGACTCGTGACCGTGCATCAGATGCAATCTTAAAGCAAAAAGATCAATATGCTTGGTTAGTGTTCGATGAGCAATTGGTTGAGAAAAAGAAAATGGTACGTGGTTACGAACATTTAGGTATGTTAAGTAAAGCCAACACCATTGAAGAACTGGCAAAAATCACCGGAATGGCTGATTTACCGAAAACTGCAGCGGATTACAACAAGTATAAAGCAGCAGGTAAAGATGATGCATTCGGCCGCGCCAATATGCCATTAAGCTTAAGCACGCCGCCATACTACGCTGTAAAAGTAGCACCTGGTATTCACCATACTATGGGCGGGATCGCAATTGATACCGATACGAATATCTTGAACCTACAAAGCTGGAAAATGCCTGGTTTGTTTGCGGCTGGTGAGGTCACTGGTGGTGTTCATGGTTATAACCGTCTAGGCGGTAACGCAATCGCTGATACGGTAGTATTTGGTCGTAAAGCTGGTGAAAACGCCGCTAAGCATGCGCTAAAAACTAAATAACTCTTAGTTAAATTTCATCATTCCCTTATAAAGGCCAAGTCTCATCAACTTGGCCTTTTTTTATTAATAAAGCCGCATTAATAAAATAAAGAGTCACTGTGCAGTTAACCAGATATAAAAAAGCCAAGTTATAATAACTTGGCTTTTCTTATTACCTTAGGGGATTAAAGGCTGATAACATCAAAAGTCACGTTTGGATTAACGTCAGCTTCATAGTCGATGCCAGCAATACCAAAACCAAACAGTTTTAAAAACTCTTCTTTGTATTCATTGTAATCAGTCAGTTCAGCAAGGTTTTCAGTGGTGACATCCGGCCATAAGTCACGGCAATGTTTTTGAATTTCTTCGCGTAACTCCCAATCATCTAAACGAAGACGATTTTCATCATCTGTTGGTGCCGCTTGACCATCAGCGCGATATAAACGCTCGCTGAACATACGGTAAATTTGGTCCATACAGCCTTCATGAACGCCTTCTTCACGCATTTTCTTAAATACCATCGCGATGTATAAAGGCATTACCGGGATAGCAGAGCTTGCTTGAGTGACAACACTCTTAAGCACAGCCACATTGGCAGAGCCGCCTGTTTTGGCTAACTTTTCATTAAGGCTATGAGCCGCACGGTCTAAATCCATTTTGGCTTTACCTAATGCGCCATGCCAGTAGATAGGCCAAGTGATCTCGGTGCCAATATAGCTGTAGGCCACGGTTTTACAATTATCCGCTAATACACCCGCATCACTTAAGGCGCTCATCCATAATTCCCAATCTTGACCGCCCATCACTGTCACGGTATCAGCAATTTCTTGCTCTGTTGCTGGCTCTACCGAGGTTTCGATGATGGTGTTTTTGTTGGTGTCTACCGCAGTTGCGGTATAAGTTTCACCGATAGGCTTAAGGCTTGAGCGGATCACTTCACCGGTATCAGGCAATTTACGCACTGGAGATGCTAAAGAGTAAACCACCATATCAATTTGACCTAGGTCTTGTTTGATAAGCTCAATGACTTTTTGTTTAGCTTCATGGCTAAAAGCATCACAGTTAATGCTTTTTGAATATAGACCTTCAGCTTTAGCGAATTTGTCAAAGTAGGCAGAGTTGTACCAACCGGCCGTACCTGGTTTGGTTTCAGTGCTTGGTTTTTCAAAGAAAACACCAATGGTGGCTGCATCACTACCAAATGCAGATGCAATACGAGAAGATAAGCCGTAGCCACTTGAAGAGCCAACCACTAAGACTTTTTTAGGGCCATTGGCAATTTTGCCTTTTGCTTTGGTTAATTCGATTTGTTCTTTGACGTTAGCTTCACAACCGATAGGATGAGTGGTTGTACAAATAAAGCCACGTGTTTTAGGTTTAATAATCATAATTTGGTTTCTTCCTTTAACAATCGCACTAGGATAAATAGTTAGGCGACGAATTGGCACTAGTTTTTATGTTTTTTGGCTAAATTACTCAGTGGTTGGAGCAGTTTAGCGTTTGGCTGTGAGTTGTGTTTGCTGCGATATTAAGCGGCGAGAGTATTCTTGTTGTGGGTGATTGAATAATTCTTCTGTGCTCGCTAGTTCAACTACGCTACCATTTTTGAGCACCAGTACCTTGTCACTAAAATGACGTACAATGTTCAAATTGTGGGTCACAAAAATATACGATAGCCCCATTTCTTTTTGTAATTTTATCAGCAGATTAAGTATTTGAGAACGCACTGATAAATCTAATGAGGCAAGTGCTTCATCAGCGATAATGATTTTAGGGTTTAACATTAAAGCTCTAGCAACGGCTACACGTTGTTTTTGACCTTCAGAGACCATATGAGGATAGAAATTGGCATGTTCAGGTAGTAAGCCCACTTTTCTGAGTCTATCTGCCACCCGCACTTTTCGTTCCGCTGAATTCAATGTGGTGTTAAATCGTAATGGTTCTTCTAGTAGGCTACCAATGGTTAACCTCGGGTTTAATGAGGTGTTAGGGTCTTGAAAAATCATTCTAATTAAGCGGCTGCGCTGTTTGAGATTTCGCGCCTCCAATGCTTCCCCTTCAAACAATATTTCTCCACCGCTGCGAGGCTCTGCGCCAACCAGTATTCGCGCTAAGGTACTTTTACCTGAGCTTACTTCACCGACAATAGCCAAGGTTTGTCCACGCTCAAGTTCAAATGATAGTGGTGACAGGGCTTGATTATATTGCGCTTTGAACCTTTTATAACCCGTAAAATAGCGTTTGCTTAGCTGGTTTACTTTAAGTAATGGAGTTGTCATCTTCTATCTCACTGTTATACGGGAAATGGCAGGCAAAATAGCGATCTTTTTCGTGGGCCAAACTGGGTTGGATAACACATGCTCTTTGGGCGTCAGGGCAGCGAGGACCCAGCCTGCACCCTGCAGGCAAATGCTGCAATGACGGCGAGGAACCTTGCAATGTTGGTAAATAGGCTTTGTGGCGTATTTGGCCTGCAAAGTCTGGCAGATTTTTGAATAATGCTTTGGTATAGGGGTGATAGGGTTGTTTGATTAATTCGTTAACGGGCCCCGACTCCATGATTTGTCCGCTGTATAAAATACTGATGCGATCGCACCATTTTGCTAAAGTTTCTAGTTCATGGCTGACTAGCAGTATAGAGACATTTTGAAGTTGGTTTAATTGAGCTAACAAACGAAATATTTGCGCTTGAGTACTTAATTCCATCGCATTCGTTGGTTCGTCGGCGATTAATAACTTAGGGTGGTTAGCTACTGCCATAGCAATCATTACCTTTTGGCAGGCACCTTCAGAAAGTTCCCAAGGGTAACGCTTCATAATGGCTTTGGGCTTTTTAATTCCAACTTTATGAAGCCATTTTTGCGCGGTTAAATGAGTGTCTTTTGCTCTGCGCCAAAAAGGCACGGCTTTGTTTGGCGTGAGCGATTCAATTAACTGACTGCCGATAGTTTTTACCGGGTCTAAACTGCCAGAAGGGTCTTGGAAAATCATGGTCATATCACTGCCCATTAAGCTGCGACGTTGCTTTTTAGTCATTTCCAATAAATTTTTGCCATCCCACATCATGCGATCGGCAATGATGCGCCAGTTTGGGCCTAAAACGCCTAGTACCGCTTTGGCTAATAAGCTACGCCCAGAACCTGATTCACCAACTAAGCCATGAATTTCACCCGGATTAATGGTTAAACTGACTTTCTCAAGTACCTTCACTGTGCCTTGTGGGGTATCGAGTTCGATAGTGAGATTTCTGACATCAAGTAATGGCATGGGCTAGTTTCTTATCGGCGCGAGCGCCGAGCGTAATCCGTCACCCACCAAATTAATGGATAACACAGTAAATAGGATCGCCAAACCTGGAATGGTAATCGACCAAGGCGCAATTAATTGGCTGTTTAACCCTTGAAAAATCATCGCTCCCCACTCTGAGCTAGGGGCTTGTGCTCCAAGATTGAGAAAGCCTAAGGCGGCAATGTCTAATATCGCCACCGATATGGCAATGGTCGTTTGAATAATAACCACTTCCCAGACGTTTGGCATGATGACATACCAAAAGATTTGTATTTGACTGGCGCCATCAAGTTTAGCGGCAATAACGTATTCTTTTTGTAGCTCTTCATGTACTGCTTGGTGAATTGCCCGCACAAATTGCGGCGTTAAGGCTAAGCCTACTGCCCAAAATACATTTATTAACCCCGGACCGGTCACTGCGACAACCAAAATGGCGAGCAATAATGACGGAATTGATAATAAGGCATCGAGCAAATGACCTAAAATACTTGATTTTAACCCACGCATCATTCCTGAAAGGGAGCCAATAATAAAGCCGACGATTAAGGCGCAAAGCACCACAATTAATGACATGCCGAACGTTAATCTAACCCCATGCAATAAGCGGCTGAATAAGTCTCGGCCTAAATCATCGGTACCTAAAAAATGCGAAACATGTCCAAGGGCGTCCCATGATGGCGGTAATAATATGGCATCAGGATTTTGCATTTCTGGTGGGTAAGGAGCGAGTAGCGGCCCCAATACAACCAGTAGTAATAAAAATATTACCGCCCAAAGGCCTGCGACAGCAAATGGGTTACTAGCAAATGCTTTCCACAATTGCATCATAGGTGAAGCTATGTGTTCATCCTGATATATTTTAATTGCTGGCATACAGTTCTTTCCTATTAATAGGGTTAATAGTGGTATGCACTAAATCAATCATAATGCTTAAAAAGATAATCAGCAAAGAGACTGAAAGGATCCCTGCTTGAATCACGGTGTAATCTCGCTGATATATTCCTGCAATAAGCCATGATCCCACCCCTGGCCATGCAAAAATTACCTCGACAATAATGCCGTAACTGGCAAACGAGCCAAGCATTAAGCCAAAGGCTTTAAGAACTGGGATAAGCGCGTTAGGTAAGGCGTGTTTCATTAAAATACTATAGGTATTAAGGCCACGGGCTTCAGCAGCGCGAATATAGGTTTGGGTCATAACCGTCATCATTGCTTGACGTGTGATACGTATAACGACAGTAAAAGGTAATACCGCTAAGGTTACCGCAGGTAAAATGATGTGTAATAAGGCATCTTTAAATGCTGAGATCCGATAGGCTTCATGTGATAGCAAAGTATCGATCAGCATAAAACCTGTGACGGGTTCAATTTCATATAATAAATTGATTTGTCCAGAGATCGGCAACCACTCTAGCTTTACCCCAAACCATAATGACAAGGTTAATCCGAGCCAGAATACAGGTATAGAGTAACCGGTTAAGGTTAGGGCTAAAATACTGCGCTGGACTGACTTGCTTTCACTTAATGAGGACAATACGCCAAGTGGCACTCCAAAAAATATTGCTATCGTCCCAGCAAATAATGACAATTCAAAAGAGGCGGGTAACACGTTACTGAGCTCTGTGGCGACACTTTGTTGTGAGTTAACCGAAATCCCTAAATTGCCTGATAATCGCTCGGTTAAATAAGCGATAAATTGACTAAGCTGGTTACTATCAAGCTTAAAGTCTGCAACGGTTTGTGCTTGTTGCTCACTGCTAGGGAACTGTAACCCAGTTAAGGCGTAGCTTTTTTCAACTGGAAACATACCGGTGGCAAAAAACAGTACCGCAATCATAACCAATGAAGTGGCAAAAAATAAATTAATTCGTCTTAGAAAATAACGCCACATTAAGGTTTTTTCTCCGCAGTTTTTAGTTCGATATTAGAGAAAGCCATTCCACCATAGGGGTTAACATCTTTAGTTGATACTGAAATGTTTTTTAGGATCAATTTTTGTCCATGGGCAATATTAACCAAGGGAACTTGCTGATGAATGAGCTGTTCAGCTTGCTGATATAGCGCCTTTCTTGTGGTTTTTATTGGCGTAGCTTTAGCTTGTGCAAGTATTGCGTCCAATTCAGCTGAACACCATTTAGAACGGTTATTATTTGATTCTAGGGCTGAGCAACTGAGTAGTGGGGTAAAGAAATTATCAGGATCGGTATTGTCAGCATTCCAACCAATTAATACTGAATCATAATCTTGGCTAATTAATTTTTGCGTAAACACGCTCCAGTCATAACTGACAATATTCACTTTAACCCCAATGTTGGCTAAGTCGGCCTGAATCAGCTCTGCGGTCTTGAGGGCGTTTGGATTATAAATTCGCACCACTGGCATCGCCCAAATATCAAAGGTTAAGTTATTAACCCCTGATTCTTCTAACAGCCTTTTAGCTTTCTCAGGATCAAAATCATTAGGGTCGGATGAGTCTGAATAAGCCCATGATCCTGGCGGCAGCATTCCGGTCGCTTCTACAGCGGTGTCATGGTAAACCACATTAAGGATATTTTTCTTATCAATGGCATGGGCAAGGGCAAGTCGAACTCGCACATCGTCTAGAGGAGGCTTTTGAGTGTTAAATGCCCAAAAACCGACGTTTAACCCCGGTTTAGTGTTAATTTTTAAGTGTTTATGCTGTTTAATTACTGCAAGTTCATTTGCCTTTGGCAGGGCAGACACATGGCAATCTTTAGTGATGATTTTAGCCAGTCTAGACTCACTTTTAGGTGTGATATCAAAAACTAACAGGTCAATTTTAGCCGCTTTACCCCAATATGCGGTATTGCGTTTATAGCGAATAAAATCATTTTTGACATAATCTGCGAGGTAAAAAGGCCCTGTGCCGATGGCGAAGTAATCGATATTTTCAGGGGTACCTGCCTGCCATTGTTGCTCGCCATATTCGGCAGAAAGAATAACGGCAAAATCAGTGGCCAAATTAGCTAAAAATGATGCATCAGGTTGGGTTAAGTGGAATACCACTTCATAATCGTTTACTTTTTCGACTCGACTCACTAAGTTGGAAAAATCAATACTTTGGAAAAATGGATAGCCAGTTCTGCTCACTGAGTGAAAAGGATGCGCGGGATTAATGATGCGATTAAATGAGAATAGTACATCATCGGCATTAAAATTTCTTGAAGGTTTGAACAAATTATTGTGCTGGAACTGTACGCCTTTACGCAACACAAAGTGATAACGTAAGCCATCATCGGATATGCGCCACTGGGTTGCCAGCGCAGCCATAAAATCAGATGAGTCATTGTTATAGTCAATTAGGCGGTTGTATAACTGATTAGAACTGGCATCAATAGTGGTACCAGAAGTGACCAATTGCGGATTAAAGGTTTCAGGATTGCCCTCAGAGCAATACACAATACCTGATGGGACATTGAGTTCACCACAACCTGTTACTAAAAAACTTAGCAAGCAGAGTAATGCAGCAGGTTTAAAGCGTTTTAATGTCTCACGCATTTTTTCATCATATTATTTAGGTACTGAATAAGTATTTTAGCAGTGTTAATAACTTAGGAGCAAATATCCTATTAAGACTTTTCAAGTAAATTATACTTTTTCAAAATGCCCCGCAGTTGGTGGTAGCTTAAACCTAATATTTCAGCGGTTTTCTTTTGATTATATTGGCTTTGGGCTAAGGCACTTTTTAGCAGGTTAATCTCATAGTTTTCAGTATGCTCTTTAAAGTCTAATGGGAAGCGAATATCTCTGTCTGTTGCACTGGTGCTAACTGATGATGCTTCATTTTCAGTGGAGTCATCGGTTACTGGAACCGCGACTGAAGTATCGGGAGCTTGATGCTCTGTTTGCTGCCTTTCACGAGTTTTGATTCTTGATGTTGGTCGATAAGGAGAGGCAAAAGGATCGACAATAATGTGGTCTATTTCTTCACCTTCAGATCCTCGACGATAGACGCTGCGTTCGACCACGTTTTTAAGTTCGCGGATATTACCTGGCCAGCGATATGACATGAGTTGCTCTATAGCTACTGGACTAAAACCGCCAAAATAATCTAAATTCAGTTGCCTTGCCATGCTCACGGCAAAATGCTCTGCTAAAGGCATAATGTCTTCTGTGCGGCTACGAAGGGGCGGTAGGGTGATAACATCAAAGGCTAACCTATCCAGTAAATCAGCCCTAAATTCACCATTTTCAGCTAATGAAGGTAAGTCCTCATTGGCAGCACAAATTAACCTTACATTGGTATTAACTGTTTTACTGCCACCCACTCGTTCGAATTCACCGTATTCGATGACACGTAACAGTTTCTCTTGAATTAATCCTGAGGTATTGGCCAGCTCATCTAAAAATAAGGTGCCTTCATCGGCGCGTTCGAAGCGACCTTCATGTTTGCCTTTCGCGCCCGTAAACGCACCAGACTCGTGGCCAAACAGTTCGCTTTCAAGTAATGATTCACTTAATGAAGAGCAGTTTAATTTAATAAACTCTTTATCCCAACGGCCTGATAAATAGTGTAACCGCTCGGCGATTAATTCTTTACCTGTGCCGCGTTCACCAATAATTAATACCGGCTTAGAAAGTGGGGCAACTTTAGAAACATGTTCTAATACCTCTAACAAAGCATTAGATTGTCCGATAAGATTGTCTTGCTCAAATTGTTTAGTCACTGTAATTTTTAGTCTATTACGCTAACAAGTGGTGAAAATCATAATAGTGGGCTGCGGCATTAAAAGAAAGAAAAAGTTAATATTTTGGTTATGATGTTGAATTGTCTGGTTTTTTAAAAGTTGGCACAACTCGTGAATAGTAAACTTCGACATTAACAATATTTTTGAGGGACACATTATGGGAATCTTCTCACGCTTTGCAGATATCATTAATTCGAACATCAGTGCTTTACTTGATAAAGCTGAAGATCCAGAAAAAATGGTACGCCTGATCATTCAGGAAATGGAAGACACGTTAGTTGAAGTACGCTCTACTTCTGCAAAAGTATTAGCAGAAAAGAAAGAATTACTAAGACGCATTAGCCGAGTTCAAGAGCAAGTGATTGATTGGCAAGCTAAAGCTGAATTAGCTTTATCGAAAGATAGAGAAGACTTAGCAAAAGCTGCGCTAATTGAAAAACAAAAAACGGTTTCATTATTAGAAACCCTTGAGATGGAACTTCAAGTAGTAGAAGAGCACATTGCTCGTCTTAAACATGAAGTTGAACAGTTACAAGAAAAACTGAATGATGCCAGAGCACGCCAAAAAACCATTATTATGCGCAAGCAAACTGCCACTTCACGTTTAGAAGTTAAAAAGCAGCTTGATTCAAGTAAAATTGATGATGCGATGGTGAAGTTTGAGCAATATGAGCGTCGCGTTGAAGGTTTAGAGTCACAAGTTGAAGCTTATGATATTGGTAAAAAGGGTAGCCTTGCTGATGAGTTTGCGGCACTTGAAGCTGAAGATTCAGTCAATGACGAACTTGAAGCATTAAAAGCGAAAGTGAAAGCTAAATCGCAACCTAAATCAAAAACTAAATCAGACAAGTAAACTTTTTCAGAGGTGAGTTATGGATATGGATCTTCTTATTGCCCCAATCATTATATTTTTAGTTATTGTGGCACCTATTTGGTTGATTCTTCATTATCGCAGTAAGCGACAAGTGAGTCAGGGGCTCACTGAAGAAGAGTTTACACAATTGAATGAATTAATTGCCCAAGCTGAAAAAATGGGCCGACGTATTGAAACATTGGAAGCTATTTTAGATACGGAAGCGCCAGAGTGGAGGGGGAAAGATGAGCACAGCTAACGGTCGCACATTATACCGTATCCCATCATCAGGCAAAATTTCTGGGGTATGTGCAGGGATTGCAGACTTTTTTAATCTTGAAACCTGGTTAGTCAGAGTGGTCGTAGTCTCAATATTTTTATTGGGTGGTTCTGGGCCTGTGTTTATTATCTATGTCGCCTTATGGATGATATTAGATATTAAGCCTGAAGATACAACACATGCCAAAGGCCACAAAGATATTGAAGTGAAGAAAAAGGTTTGGCAGGCAGGAGAGCCGGCAAAACGTGCCTTACATGATGTAAATAGTCAGTTTTATGCACTTGAAATTAGACTGCAACGACTTGAGCGCCATGTCACTTCCGATAATTTTGATTTGAAAAGAGAAATTAATAATCTTTAACTCGATTCAGACGACTATCTTCATATAATTCCAATGGGCGGTTTACCGCCCTTGTGTTTTTTTAGCAAAGACTTGATTATCAGTACTTGAAAATATTTTTCATCCCTATTTTGCTTATTCCTTAATTTGAGATTAACTATGAGCTTTATTGATCGTTCAATTAATAAAATTTCCCAAAAAACTCATCAATTAGTTCATCGCTCAACCGATCGGCATGTTCGTTTAGCCGTGACCGGTTTATCAGGGGCGGGTAAAACCGCCTTTATAACAGGGCTGGTTAATCAAATGCTCCATGCGGGGCTGCAATCAGAAAAAAGCCAAACTCAAAACCCATTGCCTTTGTGGCAAGTGTGCCGTGAAAATCGTTTGATAGGCATTAAACGCGCCATGCAACCTGATTTAGCCATTGCCAGTTTTGACTATAAAGGAGCGATGACATCATTAACCCAGTCGCCTGCAACTTGGCCTGCATCAACCCGTAATATCTCTGAGTTAAGGCTAGCGATTAAATATCGTCCTCAAAAGGGCATATTGGCAAAACTTGCTGATACTGCCACCTTGTATGTGGATATTGTTGATTACCCAGGTGAGTGGTTATTGGATTTACCAATGATGAAGCAAAACTTCATCCAGTGGTGTGAGTCACAAATTGACGTTAAGCACCGATTAGCTGCCTCAAGCTATTATCCGCAGTTTGTTAGTGTATTAGCTAACATCAATTTATCAGAAACTGCTGATGAGCATAAGTTAAAGCAGATTGCAGACTTGTACCAAACATTACTGGTCGACTTGGTTAACAACCAAGGCTTTTATCTTGCACAGCCTGGTCGAATGCTATTACCTGGAGAGTTTGCCGATACCCCTTTATTGGCCTTTTTCCCACTCATAAATCTCAGTAATGATGAATTAGCCAATTTAGAAAACGCTGCTGACTCTAGCTATTACCAAGTGCTAAAGCGTCGCTATGAAGAGTATGTTTCAGTGGTGGTTAAGCCGTTTTATCGGGATTATTTTGCTAGTTTTGATCGTCAATTGGTGCTGGTGGATTGCTTTAATGGCCTAAACAGCGGTAAAGCACAATTTGAGGATATGGGTAATGCACTCAATAGTATTGTCGAAAGCTTTCATTTTGGACAATCGAGTTTATTAAGGCGTTTGTTCTCACCTAAAATTGATAAGTTACTGTTTGCCGCCAGTAAGGTTGACAGGGTTACTCGTGATCAGCAGAGCCATGTATTAAGTTTATTGACCGATATGCTAAAACACAGTCAGCACTTTGCTAACTATGAAGGCTGCGAAGTCGAAACGATGGCCATTAGCGCCATCAAAGCCACACAGCATGGCATGGTATCAACAACCAGTGGCGAGCAAGAAGTGGTCAGAGGCATAGATAAAAATCAGCAAATGCTCACCATATTTCCAGGCGAAGTGCCTCAGCGGTTACCCCAAGATAGCTTTTGGGACAAGCAAGGCTTTAATTTCGTGTCTTTTAACCCGCCTCGATTACCACAATCATCGATGTCCGACCCTCGTTTTGAGCATATTCGCTTAGATCATCTTTTACAGTTTTTGCTGGGGGATAAGTTGCAATAATATGAGTAACAATAATAGCAAGAGAACAGAGTTTGAAGACGCTCAACTTAAGCAGCAGCAAGTGTTTGATACTGAAACGCTTGATTCGGGTAAGGATCAAGACGTTAAAGGGTCACAATCATTTACCGATGTCGAGTTTATTTGTGAAACTAATTTAGCAAAACTCCCTGAAACCATCGATGAACTCGAGTCCATCGATAAGCTCGGCGCTAAGCCTAAAAAAATCTCAATGCTTGCCAAGTTATCATTGTTAGCTTTGATACTGGTGGTTATCGTTCAAACCATACAAGGGCTGCAAACTGCCTACCTGCAAAGCCCGTGGCTATTTGGTTTTTACGTGACAGTGGCGGGGATCATCATGGCGTGGGCTGGGGCAATAACCCTGTCAGAGTGGAAAAAACTGATAAAGCTTAAACATGTGGCCGATACCCAAGCCACAGGCGAGCGTTTAGCGTTAAGTATGCAGCGCGGTGAAGCCAGTAAGTTCATCAGCCCCTTATTGCAAAAATACCCAGATACCGAAGGTAAAAAGCAATACTTAGCCATTAATAGCGTTGAACATAATGACGCTGAAATGGTGATGCTATTTGATGAATTAGTTTTGTCTGAACGCGATGAAAAAGCCAAAAAAATTGTAAGTCGCTTTGCGGCGGAGTCGGCACTACTGTTAGCGGCGAGTCCTTTAGCAGTATTAGATATGGCGATTATTTTATGGCGTAATCAGCGCATGGTTAATGTTATTGCAGATGTATATGGCATTGAATTAGGCTATTGGAGCCGGATTAAACTGATAAAAAGTATCGTACTAAATATTGTTTATGCTGGCACCACTGAAGTGGTAACAGATTTAGGCACCCAGTTATTATCGGTTGAAATGACCGGAAAGTTATCAGCACGTTTAGCCCAAGGTTTAGGCGGAGGTTTATTAACTGCGCGACTTGGTTATCAAGCCATGAGCTTATGTCGGCCGCTAAGTTTTAAAGCGCAAAATCGCCCTAAATTGAGCCAAGTGCATCAGCAGTTGTTAGGCGAACTAAAAAGCTTTTCTGCGAGTGTAATGAAAATAAATAAAAATAAGCAAAAACAAACAGTAGAAAAATAATCTTACTTATTTTTTGCAAAAAATAAATTGTTTACTACAGTTTTATGTTAGCGATAAATGCCCTGTTTTTAATAGATCATTTTCTTGTTGAATAGGGTGTAACGCTGACAAATACCGACCATGGATAGGGAAGTTGGTCGGGTTATTAAATAGGACTTTAAGGAGTTAACAATGAAACATCCATTACTCATGGGCGTCATGCTCACCTGCGCGTTATCAGCAGCAAGTATCACTTTGGCTGTCGCCAAAGACACCACTAAACCAGCAGCACTCACTTCAGCTGAAATGTCTAAAACCACAGCCGTGAAAAGTAGCAATACAAAGATGGCTAAGGTGAATATTAATAAAGCGACAGCAGAGCAGTTACAAGCCCTCAATGGTGTTGGTGAAGCCAAGGCAAAAGCCATTGTGGAATATCGAAATAAATATGGTAAGTTCAAAAATGTCCAGCAATTAACCCAAGTTGCCGGTATAGGTGAAAAGCTGGTTGAGAAAAATGCTAAAGCGATAAGTTTGTAATTTATCAATTGACGACTTGGTATTAAAAAAGGGAGCTTTCGCTCCCTTTTTCAGTTTACTGATTCAATGGATGGTTACTGAGCGGTAAGTTGCTGACCGTTGACTTCAAAAGAATCTTCACCCATTAAATATAAGTAGGTTGGCATGATATCTTGTGCGGTTTTTAATGTTTGTGGATCTTCACCTGGGTAAGCTTTTGCGCGCATTTCAGTGCGGGTTGCACCAGGGTTAATACTATTTACACGCAGGCTAGTGCCTTCACATTCATGGGCAAGTACTTGCATCATGCCCTCAGTCGCAAATTTAGAGAACGCATAAGGTCCCCAATAAGCTCGTCCTTGACGACCAACACCGCTAGAAGTGAAGATAATAGATGCTGATGGTGCGCTGCGCATTATCGGTAATAAGGCTTTAGTTAAGATTACTTGGGCGGTGACGTTCACTTTCATTACATCTTCAAGTGATTCAAGGTCGATATGTTCAAACGGCCCTAATGCGCCAAGTAAACTGGCATTATGCAGTAATCCATCTAAATGACCGAATTGCTCAGCGATAGTTTCGGCCATATCTTGATAGTTTTGCTCTGTGGCACCTTTTAAATCTAATGGCACAATAGCAGGTTTGGGATAACCAGCTTGTACTATTTCATCATAAACCGTTTCAAGTTTTTTAACTGTTTTACCTAGCAAAATAACGGTCGCGCCGTGTTTTGCGTAGTTTATCGCCGCAGTGCGACCAATACCTGCGCCAGCGCCGGTAACCAGGATTGTTTTATTTTTTAGTAAATCTTTTTTAGCTTGGTATTCCAACATGATTCAATTTTTCCTTGGACTGTAAAAGCATGTCAAATCTCGTTTCGAACAAAAGGTAAACGAACGTTTTAAACAATTGACTTATATTTGTTAGTGAATAGTATGTTTCTTTGTAACAAATTTGTGGCTAACTCTATAATTTTACGTTAACTTGAGATGAGTTAAGGGCAAAAATATGTCCTTATGGTCATGCGTTTACGCTATTGTGACCAATTTTTGGGGAAATTAAAATTATTACAACAAGATTTGGGGAAAAAAGATGAAAAGACTCATATTGGGTGTTGCTATTGCATCTGCTCTTGGGCTTAGCGGCTGTAGTGAAGATAGTTCTAACGAAGCAAAAGATAATGTAGAAACGCTAATTCCATTCTCTCAAGTGGTATTTGACCCTGCTGCAGGTGATGTGCCATTACCAAATGACCTTTTATTTAACGGAACACTTGATGGAACGCTAGCTATACCAGGTGAAGACGGTATTGATTATGTTGATCCATCGCTTGCTTTGGGGGCATTAGATGGCTGGTCAACTTCATCACCAATTTCGCTTAGTGTTGATTTAGCAACAGACTCTGATGGTGCAATGCTCACCCTTGATGAAGCCTCTGTTTCTCAACCTGGTGCAGTAAGATTATTTGAAGCCACTGTTGGCGGCGCTTTATCATCTGATCCTGAATGTAGCGATGCGCCCTCTGTATCAGCATGTAAAGTGGGTGATGAACTGCAATTTGGTGTTGATTTTGTGGCATTAGCTTCAGGTAATAAAATTGCAATCGTGCCTTTAAAACCGCTTAAAGCTAATCAATCTTATATTTACGCTACCACCACATTAGTTCAAGACTCTGCAGGCCGCGCCGTTGAACCATCGAGCACATATAATTTATTAAAACTAGATATCGACACTAAGCCTCTTGAAACACCTGACCAATTATTCCTTCAAGGTTTAGTTAATAGTTATGAAAAGGGCTTAGCAGCAGAGCATGGTGTTGATGCTGCAACCATCAGTTATTCTGGCTTGTTCACGACTCAATCAGTCAATGATGTGTATGAAACCGCTAAACTGCTAATGGCAGGGCGCGAGCCATATATGCCATCATTTGTGCAAACGCCTTCACCGCAAGGTTACACTGTAGCGCAAGCGCTTGGTCTAACGCCTGAAGATGGTGTTGCATATCTGCTTTCTGATATGGCAGATGTTTATGGCGCAGCGATTAAATTACCGGTTTATGGTGAATGTTCATCAGTAAATTGTTTAAGCCCAGAGTTTGAGCCATTAATTAATGGACGTTGGTTTGCTCAAGGTGATAGCCCTGTATCGGTATTGCTTGCATTGCAAGCTGGGACCTTAAGCACCGCTAAATTTGCTGAGCAAGCGATGGGGTTCAATATCGATCCTAATGCGGCTTTAGCTAACCCATCGTTACTAGCTGGCTACCCATGGAAGTTAGACGATGGTACAGATGCTGACCCAACAAAGCATTTAACTAAGTTTAATCCTATTCCTAAAATTATGTCCTATGAAACGGTGCCTGTGTTTATTGCAATGCCAAACGCGCAGAAAGTCGCAGCGTTTCAAGCATCACAAGGTCTTAATTTCATCCCACCAACGAATGGCTGGCCAACCAATATTGCTTTACATGGTTTAGGTGGCGGTAAAGAAATGGCGTTATCTTATGCCGGCGCTTACGCTGCAATGGGTGTGGCAACTATCGCAATCGATATGCCGCTTCATGGGGCACGCTCTTTTGATGTCAACAAAGACGGTATTTATGAAGTATCAGCAACCGATCCTGCTTTTGGTTCGCTAATCGGCCAACCTGATGCATTCCAAAATGGTAACCCGTTAGCATTTGTGAATATCGGTAGCACATTGTCTGTTCGTGATAACTTCCGTCAGGCAACTCTTGATCATCTTGCTTTGCGTTTACTGTTAACTGGCATGTATCAACAAATTGCCCAAGATGGTGGGCAGCAAGTTTTTGATATCAGCAAAATCAGTGCTCAAGGATTAAGTCTCGGTGGTATTGTTGGGACTAGTTTTTCAACGTTTGCCAATACTGGTTTAGTCGATCCGACTACAGGTAATGCATTACCCAATCCTTATGCCACTAATGCAGCATCCTTAGTGGCTCCCGCGGGTGGATTAGCGGGCGCATTTGCTGGTTCTGCAGCCTTTGGTCCTGTTCTATTTGCAACCATTACCCAAACTGACATGTTTAAAGCATTGGTTGACGAGGCCAACCCTGGTTATGAAGTCGGTACACCTGAGTATGATGCATTAGTTCAAGCCGTTTATGCTGGATTTATTCCAACTTTTGCTTTTGCTGTTCAAACAGCCTTTGATAGTGCCGATCCAATCAACCACGCAGCAACACTAGCTGCAACAGGTACCCCTGTGCATTTGATTGAGGTTGTGGGTGATGGCGCAGGTAACTTACCAGACCAAACACTACCAAACAGCGTTGAAGGTTTCCCATTGTCAGGTACCGAGCCGTTAATCGCTACCCTTGGTCTAGAGTGTGTTGATAGCACAAAATCTGGATCTGGTGTCGTTCGATTCTCTAAAGGTCATCACAGCTCTGTTGTGAGCCCTAATGAAACAGATGCGACTGATGGTATGGCTGCTCAAGCGACGGCTGAAATGCAATCGCAAGTCTCTATGTTTGCCCGTACCGCAGCGGTGGGAGAAGCGGGAATTGTCGTGACTGATAACGATGTGATCCAAGCTTGTAATTAATCATTACGATTAAATGCGTTGATTGATTAAAAACCCAGCATTTGCTGGGTTTTTATTGTCTACCGGGTTTAACTTCCTGCTAAGATAACGGCAATTAACTTTTCCCATTTGGAGTGTATTTTGGAGTTTTTATCCGAGTACGGCATGTTTCTAGCGAAAGCCGTCACTATTGTCGTTGCAATTCTTGCCGTTGTTATTGTGGTTTTAGCAAGCAGTATTAAACATAAAACTGAAAAGGGTGAGTTAAAGCTTACTGATGTTACTGATGAGCTAAAGGAACTTGAGAAAGAATTAAAGCAAGAGCTGCTGTCTAAAAAGCAATTTAAAGCTTATGAGAAAAAACTAAAAGCTGATGAAAAAGCGGCTGATAAAGAAGATGCTCCCACTTCAAAAGTATTTGTTATCGATTTTAAAGGCAGTATTGATGCAGGTGAAGTCGCCTCATTAAGAGAAGAAATTACTGCGGTATTAACCGTTGCTGATGAAAACGATCAAGTGTTAGTGAATGTTGAAAGCGGCGGCGGAATGGTGCACGGCTATGGTTTAGCCTCTAGCCAGTTAGACCGCTTGAAGCAAGCCAATATCCCACTGACTATCTGTATTGATAAAGTGGCAGCCAGTGGCGGTTATATGATGGCCTGTGTTGCGAACAAAATTGTTGCCGCGCCATTTGCGATTGTGGGTTCAATTGGTGTTGTTGCCCAATTACCAAACTTTAGCCGTTTACTTAAAAAACACGATATTGATTACGAGCAGCATACCGCTGGTGACTTTAAGCGGACTTTAACCGTGTTTGGTGAAAATACTGATGAAGGTCGTGAAAAGTTCCAACAAGAGTTGGAAGAAACCCATGTGTTATTTAAACAGTTTGTCAGTAAGTACCGTCCAGATATGGATATTGCAAAAGTCGCAACCGGCGAGCATTGGTACGGTCAACAAGCGATTGAATTAGGCTTAGTTGATGCTATTTCTACCAGTGATGATGTGGTGCTTGAGTTAGCCAAAAAACACCAAGTCATTAAAATTAAATATCAAATGAAAAAGAAACTGGCTGATAAAATTGCCCATGGCGCTTCTTTATCGGTTGATAGTGTATTAAACCGTTTGATGGAGCGTGATAACGCTGTTAAATAAGCCATTTAGAATAGGGTATCGATGCAAAGAGAATTAGGCTACAAGGCAAATATGATGGTAGGGGATCAATGTTACCCTGCCTTTGAACTACGGAATTTGCTTAACTTTATTGAACTGCATCTTGGCGACGTTGTCGCTACTGATATCTATTTAAAAATTGGCTTAGGGCCGCAAGAACTCAACGCCATGCAGTTTGTTTATGTATGGCAGGTTGAGTATGCCATGGAAGTGTTAAGAACGACCTCGCCAGATCCTGAAATTGGCGCTCGATTGGGCGCCAGTTATCAAATTGCCAGTCTTGATGTGTTACTGCCTTTCTTTGATAAATTTACCACCTTAAATCAATGCCTACTGTTTGTGATCAAAAACCCTGATTTAGCGGGTAGCTTTGCTGATACTGTTATTCGTTTTGATGAGACTAGATTATGGGTAAGGTGGCTCAATACCGGAAAAGCTAACGCCCAAAAGTTTGCTTTTCAATTTCAGCACAGTGTTTGTGCGTTATTAGGCGCAGCAAGGCAGTTAGTGGCTTCAACTGTGGTTATTGATGAAATTCATATGGCAGAGCCTCAATGTAACACTGAGTTTTTAAGTGCAGAAACCGGCGCTAAAATTGTGTTTGATTGTGATTTCTATGAGTGGGGTATTGATATTGCTATACTCAATACACCGCTAAGTTATCAATTTGACCACCTTGCCTTAGCCGCTTCGGTGCCAGATGGCGTGTCATTTATTGAGCCGCTGCTGACAGATATTCGCCTATGCATGCCTAAGCCACCCAAGCTTGAACAATTGGCAGAAAAACACCATATGAGCGCCCGAAGTTTACGCCGAAAACTATCGGCTGCGGGAACCAGTTATCAAAAGCTGGTGGATCA
Organism: Shewanella sp. 10N.286.51.B8; assembly: GCF_041469325.1. Lineage (NCBI taxonomy): Bacteria > Pseudomonadati > Pseudomonadota > Gammaproteobacteria > Alteromonadales > Shewanellaceae > Shewanella > Shewanella sp. 10N.286.51.B8. Next base: position 48,883 of record NZ_JBFRKG010000003.1, on the reverse strand, counting down.
AGTGCGCTGCCAAGCAGCGATAAATTTAATTTTAGCAAATGAGTTGAGTGCAGAAGACATATCTGAAGTGCTCGGTTATGGCGATGTTAGCCATTTCAGACAAAGCTTTAAGCATTGGCTTGGCTATCCACCCGGTCACTTCTTAAAGCTTAATCTTGTCAGTTAACAGTCTTTAGTTTTCCTATTTCATTGCTTAATCATTCATTATTTAACGGTGCACTCTGCTACAGCTAATTTAACTGCACGTTGCAATGGTGATAGCCATGTCATCAATCCAGCGTTTAATTAAATCAGCGCCTTCAATGTGGGTCATTTCTCGGCCAATGGGCGGCATTCTATCTTTAGGGCTTAACAGTGTTTGTCGATAATGCACAATAGAGCGCTCGCCATTGCCAGGAACAATGTCATAAGCAAGCCCATTAGGGCCGCCATCCCAACCTGGTGGCTGCTTACACACGCCATACTCAAATGAAGTATGGTCAACATGGTAGTTGAGTCTGAGGCCTGAAATACTGGCAAAGCCCTCTGCACTATGGCAATGGGCGCAATTTACATCGAGATAGCCTTTTGCTCTGCTGGTTAAATCTGCAGTGTCATCATTAACGGCAAATGATTGTGCAACGCTGTTAAGCGCGGGTAAGTTTATTAACAGGCCTTGTTGTGACCACTGAGTCAGTTGATTAATGGGACTGTTGTTGCCGTGTGTTACTTGGCGGTTTAATAAATGGGCTTTCAGTCCGATGGGCTTTATTTTACTGATCCCTTGCTCATTAACCTGATGACAAATCTTATATTCTGCTTTACTGGGAATGTGATAATCAAAACTAATCGATTCACCTTGATTATCCATGGTATGCGCTACATTCGCACCAGCGATAACAAGTTTGGCTTGGCCTTCTATCCATTGGTAGGCCAATGCTGTCCAGCCAGTTTCTCGATGGATTAATAGCCGTGTTTCGATTAATTTCTCATTATCTGCGCCACTATTTTGGGTATCAAAAGGTAACGCAAAGCTTTTAACTAATACACTACCAACGGGTAATTCGAATTGGCTTTGGGCTTGAAAGCTGATTGCTTGATTATCAGGTAAAAAAACAAACCGATATTTACTGGCGTAATTGGAAAATAACTCAGTAGATAGTTGGTAAAGCATACCTGGGCTTCGTGGTGATTCAGTTGGTTTGCTTGGGTCGATAAACAAGCTGTAATCCGCTAGATTGTCACAATCTGCGCTCATTAATGCGGGCCAATTCACTTCGCTATTGTTTTGTAAACATAGCTCATCTGGCGCTGTCTCGGGATCCTCTGGTACTGCTACAGGTGGCGTTGGCGTATCAAGGATATTGTTATCGTTATTATTCTCTTTTGAGTCAGAGCCGCCGCAGGCTATTAGCGACAAACATAAACTAATAACAAGTATTTGATGGGCTTTAAAAACAAACATTGATGACATCCTTGTATGAATAGAATGTACGATGAAAAAGCCGAGTTTCCCCGGCTTATTTGGTTTGATATAACCCGTGGTTACATCATATGGGTTAAAGTTGACTTAAGAGCATGATGCTGCAGGTAAACGCTTAATCCACTCATTGATCAGTGCTACGCCTTCATCATGAGATAAACTGCGACCAATTTCAGGCATACGATCGCCAGGTTCATTGGTTTCCATACGGAAATGTAAGATTGACTCTTCAGGATTACCCGGAACCACATCAAAACCTAAGCTGCCGCCGCCATAAGCAACAGGTGACTTACAAGTACCATGGGAAAATCCTGCATCTTCATCATAACTGCGCCAGTACTCTAGCTTTAAGCCTGTGTTAGAGGCATTACCTTCAGGCCGATGACAATGGGCACAGTTAATATCTAAGTAGCCTTTAGCTGCGGCCATAAGCTCAGTATCCGACATAGAATCAATATTTGCTTCATCGCCATCTTGGAATTTTGGCACCATAGGGACAGTGTCTAATTCTGGCACGCCTTGTAAAATACCTGCCGCTTGCCATTTCGCGAGTTGATTCATTGCTCCATCAGCATATGGGTAAGTTTTATTAAGGTGACGAGCTTTAGGTCCAATGGGCATAAATACCGCATTACTGTCTTCACCGGCTTTAAATTGATGACATTGCTTACATTGATTCATGCTGGGTACGACGTAATCAAATGCCAATTCAGCGCCTTTGTGAGTAATGGTTTTTCCTTGAATCGCGCCCGCTTTAGCAATAACAGCATCGGATTTATCGGCTTTCCAAACATAAGGCAGCGCTGTCCAGCCAGTGTCACGATGGATCAGTAATCGTGTTTCAATTAAATCCTCGTTTGCAAATCCACGATTATTAGTGTTTGTTGGTAAAGAGAAGGTTTTACTGATCACTGTGCCTACAGGGAAGTCGAATGATTCATTTTCGCTGTAGTCGGCGATAGTGCCATCAGGTAAATACACAAAGCGATATTTACTGGCATGATCGGTAAATAATGGCGTATTAAGATCATAAGGTAAGCCACCCGAGTTTGGCCCATCGGTTGGATTAGCCATATCTGCAAATAGATTATAATCAGACAGGTTAGGGCAGTTAGCTTTTAGTAGTGCATCCCAGCTGACATTATCACCACTGGCTTCACATAAGGCTAAATCACCATCGCCTTCAAGGCCGCCTTCACCTTCACCAATAGAGCCACCGCCACCGATTAAAGTGCCGCCATCACAACCTGCGGTATCATCATCAACACCACAGCCAAATATCTCATCACCAAAGGTAACGGTATGAACAGGTAGGCTCACTTGAGCGCAGTTCATTAAGTCCATTTGCGTTTTTTCATAAAGCACATCGGCAATACTGGCATCGGTATTATTATTGGCATATAAACGGCCAATACTTACCTCACCATTATTTTGCGCACACACGTTATCACTGCCATCGGCTGCAAAAGGTAACTCCTGTAAACCTAAATAGGCCGCGGTGCCGTTGTTAGAGAACATCTCACCTAAACCATCATATAAAATCCCCGGTAATGCGCCGTGGGTTAATACATAAGCGGTGATGATATCTTTAATTAAATAGCCTTTTGGCTTAGTGCCATAATCGCTTATCACGTTGTCATGAATGGAGATATTACGCGGTGTTGGACGCCAGCCATCATCAATAGCTTGGCCTGGTTGACCATAATTACCCACAAAAGTACTGATATCGGGCTCAGCAATAAAGAAGCTCGAAATAGTTAAGCCAACCGTGTCGTGGTTTGTAATTTCATTATTAAAAATTTCTACATCGTCAGTGGATAACACAATCACCCCAGTTCCGGGTGGCACAATATGTACCCCTGCTGGGTTTGATGATGCGTTAGCAAAGTTCAAGGTATTATTATCGTAAACCTTGTTATTAAAAATACGTACGCTTGAACCATATCTATGGTTATTAATCGGTAAATCGAAGACTAAAATACCGCCGGTATTACCCATGGCCTCGTTATCGTAAACGTCGGCATATTTAGAGTTTTCAATTTCAATGCCGGCGACGTTTTCTTTAGCGATATTGCGGCGCACTACAATATATTGGGATTGGCCAACGTAAATACCGGCATCAGCACTACCGCGAACATAGGTATCTTCAATAAGAATGTTTTCACACTCTACAGGATACAAACCATAAGCACCGTTGCCTTCATCAAGTTCGCCTTCCCAAATGGTTGCCAACCTTCTTAAAATAATGCCATTGGTATTTTTGAGTTTAATACCGTTATTTTTGGCTTCGTTAACGGATAGGTCTTGAATAATAATGTTCATGGCATTTTGAACAAAAATACCATCACCCGAATTGGCCTCAGAAAAATCCAACACGGTTTCATCTTGGCCGTAACCCATAATGGTAATATTTTTGGCAAAACTGCCGTCGCCGTCTACATCACCATCAAACAGTAAGGTTGATTCTATTTTGAAGTTACCTTTGGGTAATACGATAACGTCATTACTTTGGGCGTTGATTAATGCTTCTTGAATACTGATAGTGAGGTTATCACCCGCTTCGACCATGATGGCACCTTCAGGGAAGGTGGGACCGGTTTCTGCTGGTGGTTGAACAACGGGTGGGGTTTCGGTGATCTGTGAATCGTTATCATCTGAGCCGCAGCCCGCTAAACTGATTGTGACAGCTGTTGCTACAAGTGTAGGTACCAGCCAAGGCTTTGTCTTGTTGAACATAGCATCTCCTGCTTTTTATTATTTATGTCCTACTCCAGCGTTATACGCCCCAAAGGAGTGGATACGATTTATTCGTATGTTGTTCAACATGCCTTGGAGGACACTTGTTAATCAATGTGAAACCTGGACACATTTATTTAACAAGTTTTTTTGATGTATCTTGCACAAGGAAGGATGATAAAAAAGGAGCAATAAAAAACGGCAGCTAGGCTGCCGTTTATGGGGAGAATAGAGTTAATTATGCTTTATAGCTAAGGTGTTGATGGAAGCCTACAGTTAAATCGATGTGCTCTTTATCAAAGTCGATGTCACTGATAAATTTACGCATCGCATCTTCAACTTGGTTCATAAAGCGGCCATAACCACCATCAGCAATATCACTATCACCCGCAACAATGACAAAGCGTATTGCTTCAGTAATGACATTTCCATCCCAATGACAGATAGGCTCAGCATCTGTGGCACTAGGGTCAAAACCGATCATTTGAAATTCAGCGGTACTTTGTAAATCTTCAAACTTACTATTACGTACTAAAGGTACTTTACCATTAGCAACCACGGCTAATTTATTCAGTTGTTTTGAGCGAGCAGCGTCAATAAATTTTTGGCAAACCTTTTGGTAACTATCGCTAAAATCATTGCGGTTTTCTGCAAGTAGCTGATTTTTAATTCGGCGACCAACAGGCATAGTGATCTGAACGTAAGAAAGTGCACTGACATCTTCTGGTAATGGGCAGTCACGATGCTGGTAGCGGCTATTAAGCGCTCTTAGCTTATAACCGTAGGTTTCTTTATGACCTTTATTTTTGGCAAATAGATCATAAGAAATATGCTGGTGATCGCGTATTTTGGTTGCCAGCTTCTGAGTGGGTAACTGTGGCATTAATGCCTCAGTAAACTCACGAATACGAGCATGAAAGTTTGCTGCTTTGCTGCGAATTTCATCACCCGTTGCTAAAAAGACCACTTTAAGTTTTTTAGCGCGATAATCAGGAATCATGTGTAAACGGTTTGCTTCATGATGCACCGGGTTATAGAAAAATCGTAACTGCTCTTGGGTTGAAAAACAGTAAACCTCATTATGAAAACGCACAACAGGGAGTTTATCTGTCGCAACAACATGGACATTATAAAGTTCAAATTTATCCGCGGTTTGAAAAACCAGCTTAGAAAACTCTTGGTAGCAGTTTTCTAACGTTTCATAATGAGCGATAAACTCATCGGTAAGTGGGAAACCAACGGTAATATATTGATTTTTTCTGGTCGTAGTAGGTAGGTAAACTTTCTTTTGCCGACTGATAGCCATGAGATTTCCTTGTAGTCATAAACAAAATACCAAACCTTATTGCTCAAAAACTGTCATTAAGGATTAGTATTTTAGAACGTTTGAACAAAGTTATTTGTGTATCATTCTAAATCCTAAACCTTAAAATAAAATTACTATTTTAGGCTTTTGTTCTCATTTTTGACTAAATGTTTTAACCTCTGTTACTTTTTTACTGCATCGATGATCCATGGACTCATCCATTGCGTAATTTTAGGCTGGGCATCCTCATTAGGGTGAATGCCATCTCGTTGCATTAAGTCAGGGTTTGGAGCGATTTCCTGCATAAAAAATGGGATCAGTTCAATATCATAATCACTGGCCAATTGATGATAAACATCATTAAACATTTTAGTATATCGAGGACCATAATTTGGCGGCACCATGATTTCAGTAAGTAACACATCGGCGCCACTTTGTTGAGATAACTCAATCATTTTTGTAAGATTTGATTTCAGCTGTTTTGGGGGGAACCCACGTAGACCATCATTACCACCAAGCTCAATAACAACAAGGTCAACAGGGCTCGAAGCCAGTAGATCTGGTAGTCTACGTAATCCGCCAGCTGTGGTTTCACCGCTGACAGAGCCATTAATAATTTGGTATTCGGGCAGGTCATTACGTAACAATTGTACCCAACCTTGCTCTTCCGACATGCCATAACCTGCACTTAGACTATCGCCAAGGATTAAAACCGTGGCAGCATAGCTAGGTGTCGATGTTAACAACGCGGATGTGACCAGTGTTGAAAACGACACTGCAGATACCACAACTAAGATGAAAGCCGCATTAAGCAGGCGTTTCGCCGGTAATAATAAGAAGGATCGTATGTCTACTAATTTTGCAAATAATTCCAGTGCCATTAATGTAACTAACCTCAATAAAACAGTGGTGACCCAAGAGGGGGAGCTCACTATCCTCAACGGCATTAATATGGATGTCAAGCAGGGAGACAGTATTGCTATTCTTGGGCCTTCTGGATCTGGCAAGTCAACCTTACTGGGTTTACTGGCTGCGCTTGATACGCCAACATCGGGTGAGATCTATCTTGATGGCCAAGCATTATCGGGCCTGAATGAAGAGCAAAAAGCCGCCTTGAGAAAACAAAAGGTCAGTTTTATTTTCCAATCTTTTATGTTGGTCGATACCCTTACCGCACTTGAAAATGTCATGCTGCCAGCGGAGCTTGCTGGTGTCAGCAATGCTAAAGAAAAGGCCCAAAGCATGCTGGGCAGAGTGGGGCTTTCCCATCGTTTGACCCATCTTCCTAAGCAATTATCGGGCGGCGAACAACAACGTGTGGCTATTGCTAGAGCCTTCATTTGCGAGCCTAAAGTGTTATTTGCTGATGAACCTACCGGAAATTTAGACAGTGTAAACGGCGATAAAATTGCTGATATGTTGTTTGCCTTAAACCAAGAAAGTGATACCACGCTGGTGTTAGTGACCCATGATCTTGAATTGGCTAAACGCTGCAAACGTCAACTGGTGATGGAAAATGGTCATTTGTCTGAACCTGCGATAACGGCTGCAAACACTAACTCGACGCTTGAAAACGTGACCGAGGAGGCCAGCTAATGGAGTTACAATTAGCGTGGCGTCTGTTTAAAAGAGAATTAATGCAAGGCCAGCTAGTACTAATTGTATTGGCGATAACCTTGGCTGTGTTATCGGTCAGTGGTCTTGCTCGAGTGAGTGAGCGATTACAAGTTGCCATTAATGGTGAGGCGGCTAATTTTATCGCCGCTGATCGCATTATTGATTCACCTGTTAAAATTGATGACAAGGTATTGGCGATAGCAGAGTCATTATCGGTTAACTATGTCACCAATATGAAGTTTAACTCCATGGTTTACTCGGGTGACAAATTTCAACTGGTGACTATAAAAGCTGTTGCTGATGGTTATCCACTGCGGGGCGAAATAGAGCTATCATCAGGCGCGACTCAAGCACTGCCCGCTAAAGGTGAGGCGTGGTATGAAAATCGCTTAGGGGGGTTACTGAATTACCCCAAAACCCTTGAACTGGGTAATATAGAGCTTAATTTAAGCGCTGAGATTAGTCGTTTACCCGATGCAGGCTTTAATCCTTTTGCATCATCACCAGTACTTTTAATGCGTCTTGATGATGTTGACTCAACAGGCATTATCCAACCAGGTAGTCGAGTCAGTTATATTTATCAATTTGCTGGCGATGCAGCGCAATTAACCAAGTTTGAAAACCAAGTTAAACCGCTATTAAATAATAGTCAGCGCTGGGTAGACGTTCAAAGTGGTGATTCACCGATTGCCTCTGCGGTAAAACGTGCCGAACGCTTTTTATTGCTGGCAAGCTTGTTAGGTATTGCCCTTGCGTGTGCAGCCATTGGTATTGCCGCTCAGCGCTATTGTCAGCGTCATTATGATGTGGTGGCGATGCTTAAAACCTTTGGCGCTTCAGCTAAGCAAATCCGCAGCTTGTTTGGGTTGCACCTCATGTTGGTAACGGCATTAGGTATTGTCTTAGGTTTAATCGGTGGTGTGCTACTGGATATTGGTATTACCCAGTTTTTACCTGCTGAAATAGCGGCTTATTCTCCGCCTTATAGCCGACCAATTCTTCTGGGTGTCAGTACCGGGCTCATCAGTGCATTTATGTTTTCTGCCTATCCATTGATGCGCTTGTTAGCTATTCCACCATTACGGGTATTACAGCGTCAATTAGAAGGCTTACAGCTAGGCATGTGGCTGCATTTGTTGCTGAGTTTAGGGGCGATGGCGCTACTGGGCTACTTATATTCACGCAGTATTGAACTGACCATGACTGTGGTGTTGGCTGTATTGTTATTGGGAGTGCTGCTTAGCGTGCTGGGCTTTGTGATGATCCGCCTTGGTCACAGCGTTGGCATGAAAACCACCAACCCATTTCAGTTAGCATTAGCGGGTCTGCGCCGCAGAGCTAGACAAAATGCAGTGCAGTTGGTTGGGTTTAGCAGCGCATTAGTGCTTTTACTGACCATTTTGGCGTTAAGACAAGACTTACTCAATGAATGGCAAAAACAATTACCTGAAAATGCGCCTAACTATTTTCTGGTCAATATCGCCCCAGAAGATGCTAAGCCATTAGATGACTTCTTAGATACTAACAAAATTATCGCGACCGATATTTACCCTGTGATCCGTGGTCGCTTAACTCATATTAATGATGAAGAGTTGATTTCGCGAGATGAAGAAAAGTCTGGCATAGAAGGGCGAGTCGGTATTTCAAGAGAGTTAAATCTGACTTATCGTGACGCCTTGCCGCCTAACAACGACATCACTGAAGGCACATTTAATCAAGCAGATGATGAGGTGTCGGTCGAGTCAGGTGTAGCAGAGCGCTTAGGCTTAGCCCTTAACGATACCATGACCTTTACTATGGATAATCGGGCGGTTACCGTTAAAGTGACCAGCTTTAGACAAGTACAGTGGGAAACCTTGCAACCTAATTTCTTTATGATATTTAGGCCTAAAGCCTTAGAAGGTTTTTCGTATACTTCTATGGCGAGCTTTCATTTAAATGATGAAGACTTGAAACAGGCGGGCAGTTCGCTAACTGCAAATGCCGTGGTATTGCAGTTAATTCAGCAGTTTCCGACAATTTCGGTTATCGATGTTGGCGCTATGGTGCAACAACTTAGACAGATTATTGACCAAGTGTCATTGTCGCTTACCTTAGTGTTGGCACTGGTGTTACTGGCAAGTGCTTTAGTGCTGATAGCCCAAACGGAAGCAGGAATGGCGACTCGCCAGCGTGAGCTTGCAGTGCTGCGCACCTTTGGCGCTTCAGGCTGGTTACTTCGCTCAGCAACAGGGCTTGAATTTGCCATCTTGGGGGCTATAGCAGGCCTTTTAGCGGTGATTGTCGCTGAGTTTGCGCTGTACATGCTCAAAACCCAAGTGTTTGAACTTGTGGTGTACATGCACTGGCCGTGGTGGGCAATCGCCCCTATTGCGGGCGCCGCAGTGGTATCCTTCTTAGGGATGTGGCGCTGCAGGCAGTTACTTAATCGTTCTTGCAGTGAGTTGCTAAAAGCCGGTTAATAACGGGTTTTATTATTTAAAGGAGAAGGCTAGCCTTCTCCTTTTTTATTGGGTTAAATTTAGTAGGTTTTATATGGGTTTTGGTTTAAAAGCATTAAAAATGCTTTAGCACTTCTGTTAATTGCAGCGAAGAGTGATTTATCACCTGTTGAGTTTGAAAGTTCCTAACTAAAAGTGTCCAATTGGAGTTGACCAGTACATTATACCTAGAACCAATAATTTATCGAAAAGGACTCGGATATATTCTTGCTTAAGCGCTTGGAAAAGATGTGTTTTTTCGAAATGTTGACGCAATACTACAGTACGTTCAAAATAATAATCTAGCAGTAATTAAATTCTATCACTGACATTATTTTATCCAAACAGGTGTAGATGTTGATGAAGCGCACTGGCAGGTAAGCCGTTAATTTGCAGATAAAAAAGCATGTTGCGAACCTCGAAACTGTTCAGAGTATACACCGCATTCACATGGGATATAGTTTGATTTGTAATTGAAATTGGCTATATAATTAATTAGTTAAAATATTGTAACTTATCAATCTAAATTCAAGGAAGAAACATGATTATTAAGCATAAAAAAACCTCTCTTATATTTACAAGTTTATGGTTAGTAAGCTTTTTATTTATTATCTACTTTATATCACAGCCTTATAATCTTCTTCCTGCAGACAGTAATGAGGCTGTTTTTAAAATGGTAGTATTTGGAGCTAATTTTATCTCATTATTACTTGCTTTTTGCTTTTATTCCAAAGCCAAAGGATACCCCTCATTTTTAGGTTTTTTATTATGGGCATTACTTTTTATTGGGTTTATAATATTGCTTTATTTACCTGATAAAACTGTTGAAAACTCTTCACCTTAAAAACGATTAAACTAGCTAGCACTTTACTAATCTAAATTGCATGGCTTACCCCAATTAGTTAAATTCTTAATTTCCACTCGGCTTTAGTTATTGCTCATTACTTGGTGACTTAAGATGGCCAGACCTAGACAAACACTCGTTAGCTTAGAAGATACGCCTTACTACGACTGCTGTTCACTTGTGGTACGTAAGGCATTTTTTCGAGTTTGATAAGTCGACTGGTGAAAACTTTGAACGTTGACGAAAGTGGGTAGTTCAAGGATTTAATTAAATAAGTTTTGGCAGAAATAGGGAGTGTTACTCCCTATTTTTATGCCTTATTACTAATCAAAAGGAGTTTGAAGCATGTTTGCGGTGATATTTAAAGCAACGGTTGGACAACAAGATAAGCATTATTCAGATACTGTTGCCGTGATGAGGGACCTAGCGTTTAACCATTATAATTGCATCGATTTTATTGCAGTATCAGAAGGGGATAAGGAAATCGCGATTTCATATTGGCATTCAGAGGCAGATATTCAAGCTTGGCATCAAGATTCAAAACATGCCGTGGCGCAAAAGTTAGGTCAAGATAAGTGGTACCGCGCTTACAGCGTTGAAGTTGTCGAAATTAAAAGGCAATATTCCTTCGATAATCAATAGTTGTTAACTTACTTTCTCCAGCTTCTTACTGCGAATAGTTAAATCATTTAATTATCAAAGTGAGTAAGTTTTATAACCTGCTGTTATTTAAAATTTGCTATGCTATCAAAACTAAAGATTAGCAGAGCGTGCCATCTGCACTTGCAGCTTGAATAACAAAGGTAACTTTGATGATTAATCAAAAATGGTTAACGACCTTCTTAAAATTGGCTGAAGTAGGCCACTTTACTCAAACTGCTGAGCAGTTGTTTATGACTCAACCGGGTGTGAGTCAGCATGTGCAGAAATTAGAAAAGCAGTTGAACGTAAAGTTAATCGAACGCTTTGGTAAGCGCTTTGAATTAACGTCGGCCGGTATGCAGTTACAGCAATATGGCCAATCTCTAGTTAAGGAACAGCAGCAATTATTAACCGATTTACAGCTTGATTCAGAACATGTGGGTGAGTGCCGCTTTGCTTGTTCAGGTTCATTAGCCTCATTGTTATATCCGCACTTTATTGATTATCAAATCAAACATCAGCAGCTGAATGTTTCAATCGAAGCTGGACCCAATAGAAGGATAATAGAGTTATTATCCAATAACGATATTGATATTGGCATTGTGACCCAGCTTGTTTCCGACCCTGAACTTGAAGTGTTAGCCATAGGCTATGAGCACCTTTGTCTTGTGGTGCCGAAAAGTGAATCAAAAACGGTAATAAATTATGATGAGTTAATGGCGTTGGGCATGGTTGCTCACCCAGATGCGATGCATAATTGGCAGCAAGTGGTGGCTAATAACTATAAAGATAAACAAGCAATAGAGGTTCGGGTTGTCAGTTATGTTAATCAACTTAACCAAATTTTGTTGCCAGTTTCAAAAGGCCTAGGTTTTACTGTGTTACCTGAGTTTGCAGTAAAAAGCTTTAGTGATGTAGCGGCAATATCGATTGCTAAACTTGATAAGCAGGTAAAAGAGCCCTTGTACATGATTTATAAAAAACATCGACCTTTACCAAAACGTTACCAGTGGTTTATGGATAAAACCACTGAGCTGGTTAACAGTAAATAGTGTTCTTGAAGACCACAATAATCAGAACTGCACATATCCAAGTGATTAGGCATTAAAAATTGAATCTAACGCTGGGTCAATATGGGTATATTTAAAGTTAAAGCCTGACGCCAATGTACGTTTGGGCAATACAAATTGCCCTTCAACAATTAAGTCTGCCATTTCGCCCATGGCTAACCGTAATGCTAATACAGGTGTCGGGATTTTAGCTGGGCGCTTTAAGGTAAAGCCTAATGATTGAGCAAATTGCTTGTGATTAACAGGATTCGGTGCGGTAGCATTGAAAATACCCTTAGCATCGTTAGAGTTAATTAAGTGTTCAATCAGATGGGTTAGGTCATCAATGTGGATCCAGCTAACCCCATGGGTGCCTTTACCAATCGGGCCGCCCAAGCCTAATTTAAACGGTGGCAACATTTTTGCTAATGCACCGCCATTTTTACCTAATACAATGCCAATTCTGAGCACACAGACTCGGGTGTTTTCTGACTGAGCTTTTAAGGCTAAGTGTTCCCACTCACTACAAACCTGATGGCTAAACTCATCATGGGCTTGACTATGCTCATCAACAGGCTCTTGGCCTTGGCGACCATAAAAGCCGATGGCAGAGGCGCTAATAAAACTTGCTGGTGGGGTGGTGCTTTGTTGGATCAGCTGGGCCAGTCTGGCGGTTATATTCCAGCGACTGTCGCAAATACGTTGCTTTTGTTGTTGGCTCCAGCGTTTGCCGACAATGGGCTCTCCAGCTAGATTTATCACGCTATCAAATTCATTGAGATTGTCTAAGGTATCAAGGCCTGATAAGTACTGATGTTTATTACCCAGCACGGCTTCAGCATGCTCAATATTACGGCTAACAATAGTAAGCTTATGTTCTTCTTGCAGTAAATGTACTAATTGTTGGCCAACAAATCCTGTTGCCCCAGTTATTAAAATCTTCATAAAGTCTCACCATTCATTTTGCCAACATAAGTAATAATACGTGCTAGCTTAGCGTTTCGATCAGTGTTTAGTGACTTGCTTTAGTTTCAAATTAATTAATTTTACTCGCTTAATTCACCCTTGGGGCGCTTTAAACATTTATACACAAAATATAACAGGTATAATCAATAACTTTGCAGTTAGTTGTTTTGTTTTTTCAATTAATTACGCATATAGTTTCAACTTAACAAATCTTAGTTTAATTCACGTTTAAGTATAAAAAGGTTTTCATTATGAATGGAGGTAACTCTTCCTCGATTGCGTTACGTGGTTTTGCCATCATGGCTTGCTTAGTGGTGATCCTTGCCGGTATCAAAACAGCAAGTCCAATTGTGGTCCCGTTTGTATTATCTGCATTTTTAGCGGTTGTTTGTAATCCCGCCATTGTATTTATGAGCCGTTTTAGGGTACCTAAATGGCTATCAATTATACTGTTGATGCTATTGATCGTGCTAATGGGCTTATGGCTGGCGAGTTTAGTGGGCAGCTCTATTAATGAGTTTTCTAAACAAATACCGGTTTACCGCCAACAATTAATTGAGCAGTTTTCATGGATATTAGAAAAGCTAACCGCGTTAAATATTAATATCTCTAAAGAAAAAGCCTTAGAATACTTTGACCCCGGTATGGCCTTAAGCATGACCACTAATATGTTGTCAGGCCTTGGTAATGTGATGGCAAATCTGTTTCTAATCATCTTGACCATTATCTTTATGTTGTTTGAAGCCCAATCATTACCGAAAAAGTTTCATTTTGCCTTAGACGATCCAGACATGCGCTTGAAGCAAATTGATAAATTTTTGCATTCAGTTAATCAATATATGGTGATAAAAACCCTCGTCAGTATTGGCACCGGTATTATTGTCGGTATTGGCTTGAGTATTATTGGGGTTGACTACGCATTATTGTGGGCAGTGTTAGCCTTCCTGTTTAACTATATTCCCAACATTGGTTCTATAATTGCTGCTATTCCAGCGGTACTATTGGCATTCATTCAAATGGGGCCCGGGGCTGCAGGTGTTACGGCTTTATTATTTTTAGGCACAAATACTGTCATGGGTAATGTGGTTGAACCTAAATTTATGGGCCGCGGTTTAGGCTTATCAACCTTAGTGGTGTTCTTGTCATTAATTTTTTGGGGCTGGTTACTTGGCTCAGTAGGGATGCTGTTATCTGTACCACTGACTATGATTGTCAAAATTGCATTAGAGTCCAGTGACAGTGGTAAGTGGTTGGCTATCTTGTTATCTGATGAAATCCATGATGAAGATGACAAAAATGGGGAATTAGTTGCCCGAGTAGAAGAAGCCGAACAAACAACAGATGAAACCCCATCTGAAAAGTCCGAAAATGGTCATGTTTAATTTACATAAATGAGCGTTATAAATGAATTCAAATGATTCAAATTTTCCTGCGGTTAACGCATTAGCCCAAGCACAATTAGGTGATGACCTTTGTCGCTTATTTCATGGTCGCGGGGGGCTCTTTAGCGGTTATGAGCATATTTGCTTAGACTGGTTTAACCCTGTGTTACTGCTTACCAGCTTTAAAGAGCTGCCAGAATCAGAAAGACAGTCAATGGTTGCTGATATAGAAGCAGTTTGGCAGCAGTGTCATGGCGATAAACCGTTTAATTTAGTATTTCAGTACCGTAATGCAGGGCAAACTATAACCGATGTTGTTGCCGGTGAAGTACCTGAAAAACACATAGTGACAGAAAATGGCGCCCATTTTTTAGTCCACCTGTTACGCGGGCAAAATCACGGTATTTTCCTTGATATGGCCAATGGTCGAAAGTGGGTTAAAGCACACGCAAAGGATAAAAAAGTGCTTAACCTATTTGCTTATACCTGCGCCTTTTCTGTTGTCGCTTTACAGGGCGAAGCGACTGAAGTGGTTAATATGGATATGAGCAAGGGCGCATTAGCCATAGGCAAACAAAACCATTTGCTCAATGATTTTGCTTCAGGCGCACGCTTTCTCGGTCATGACATCTTTAGATCATGGGGCAAACTAACCAAACTTGGGCCTTATGACTTAATTGTTGCCGATCCACCAAGTAATCAAAAAGGAAGTTTTGTTGCCACCAAAGATTATGTAAGGCTGCTGAGACGTTTACCAGAGTTACTGGCTGATAACGGTGAAGTGTTGTTGTGTTTAAATGCGCCTGAGCTTGGCTGTGATTTTTTAATGAAGCAAGTTGAAGAAACTGCAGAAAGCTTAACCTTTGTTGAGCGTATTGATAATCCCCCCGAGTTTACTGATATTGATGAGCAAAAATCCTTGAAGGTCTTACGCTATAAGTTATAAGTATTTAACCGTGTAGTGACACATCTATATTTCTTTAAAAAGCACAATTGAATAACAATTCAGTTGTGCTTTTTTATTTGAGGATAATTTAAAGGTGGAGAAGTGATCGAGGTAACTCGCATGGTTATCGGCTAAGCCTGTTTGAAATCACTAGAATGTTCTGTAAGTGTTTGATTAACGATTAACAAGTTGATAACTTTTGTGTTAGAGACTATATATACTTATGCATGAGTATTTCTCTCCAGTGGTTCTGGTTTAAATCGAATCAATTAACATGATTGAGATTTTTATTTTTGGCTGGATTTACTATTGAAGCGCTTTATTGTTCATATGCCATTTCTAGTTGTAATAATTGTTGGTTTTTTTATGATCTAGATCAACATTTATTCGTTTTACCAATTTGTGAGTATATAGTTTAGTCATTGATAAAAGATAGAATTCACACGAATATCAATCAGTAACAATTATGCTACATCCCTTTCCTTAGAAACCTCTGCCGGAGGCTCCATGAATATAGATTCTAAAACTGAGAAAAGCCTAGAACTTAAAATTTTTATATTTTTAACGGTTTTCTTAGCACCCATTTTGTCAGCGATACTCGTTAGTGCATTAGGGTTCACCATTTGGTTTAGTCAAATTCTTTCTGGCCCTCCTGGCGCTGGATAATCATAGAAATTAAAACAAAAATTAATAGAGAAGTAATCTTGATGAGCAAAAAAGAAATCCACGTAACTAGCCTGATAGTGCAAGTAAAACCAGAGCAAATGGCTGAAGTTCGCCAACAAATTATGGCCATGGACAATGCAGATTTATCAGTTAACAACGAGATGAAGATAGTCGTAGTGATTGAAGGACCAAGCCAGCGTTCCTTAATGGATGACATTTCAACTATTAACGCAATACCTGGTGTGCTTACTGCCACTATGGTTTATCACCAAAGCGAAGAGCTAGAAGAGGGTGAAGAATGAGTATGAACAGACGTGAGTTTATGAAGGCTAATGCTGCTATGGCAGCTGCCAGCGTGGCAGGCATGGCTTTACCGGCATCAGCAAGTAACTTAATTACTAGCTCTGAGCAGACCAAATTAGAGTGGAACAAAGCACCATGTCGTTTTTGTGGTACAGGTTGTTCCGTTATCGTTGCGACGCGTGACGGTAAAGTGGTTGCAACCCATGGTGACGCAAAAAGTGAAGTCAACAAAGGCCTTAACTGTATTAAAGGCTACTTCTTATCAAAAATTATGTACGGTCGCGATCGCCTTCAAACTCCAATGTTAAGAATGACCGACGGAAAATATGATAAGAATGGCGAGTTCAGCCCCATTAGTTGGGATACTGCGTTTGATACCATGGCTGAAAAATGGAAAAAAACCATTAAAGCTAAAGGGCCTACTGCAGTCGGCATGTTTGGTTCTGGCCAATGGACTGTGTGGGAAGGCTATGCAGCGGTTAAATTAATGAAAGCAGGCTTTGGTTCTAACAATATTGATCCCAATGCACGTCATTGTATGGCTTCTGCTGTTGGTGGATTCATGCGTACCTTTGGTATTGATGAACCCATGGGTTGTTATGATGATATGGAAGCGGCGGATGCTTTCGTATTATGGGGCTCTAATATGGCAGAAATGCACCCGATCCTTTGGACTCGCGTGACTGACCGCCGTTTAAGTGCACCACATGTGAAAGTTGCTGTGTTATCGACGTTCCAACATCGTTCATTTGATTTGGCGGATTTAGGCATAGTATTTACGCCGCAAACCGATTTAGCCATGCTTAACTTTATCGCCAATTACATTATTCAAAACGATAAAGTAGACAAAGATTTTGTCGCTAAGCATGTTAATTTCCGTAAAGGTGAAACGGATATTGGTTATGGTTTACGAGCCACTCATCCATTACAGAAAAAAGCCAAGAACGTTGAGACTGCGGGTGATTCAACCCCAATCGATTTTGAGCAGTTTAAGGCGTTTGTAGCTGACTACGATGTTAAATCAGTAAGCGAGCTTTCTGGTGTACCTGAGCACAAGTTGATTGAACTTGCAGAGTTGTACGCTGACCCTAAAAAGAAAGTCACCTCTTTCTGGACTATGGGTTTCAACCAACATACTCGTGGTGTGTGGTGTAATAACCTTATTTATAACATTCACTTGCTAGTCGGTAAAATTTCTACTCCTGGCAACAGCCCATTCTCATTAACGGGTCAACCATCAGCTTGTGGTACCGCGCGTGAAGTCGGTACATTCTCGCATCGTTTACCTGCTGATATGGTGGTTACTAACCCTGAGCATCGTAAACATGCTGAAGAAATTTGGAATATTCCAAGTGGCATAATCCCACCAAAGCCTGGCTACCATGCCGTTGAACAAAATCGCCGTCTTAAAGATGGTGATTTAAATTGTTATTGGGTTCAAGTGAACAACAACATGCAAGCTGCGGCTAACATGAACGAAGAAGGATTACCGGGTTACCGTAATCCAGAAAACTTCATTGTTGTTTCTGATGCTTATCCAACGGTAACAACACAAGCAGCTGATTTGATTTTACCTACCGCAATGTGGGTTGAGAAAGAAGGGGCTTATGGTAATGCAGAGCGTCGTACTCAATTCTGGCATCAAATGGTTAAAGCGCCAGGCGAGTCAATGTCTGACTTATGGCAGTTGATGGAATTCTCAAAACGTTTCACCACTGATGAAGTTTGGCCGCAAGATGTTTTAGATGCCAATCCTAAGTTTAAAGGTAAAACGTTATTCGAAGTACTTTACCAAAACGGTAATGTTGAGAAGTTCCCATTAAGTGATGCTGATCCTAAGTTCTTGAATGATGAAGCTAAACATTTTGGTTTTTACGTTCAAAAAGGCTTATTTGAAGAATATGCAACCTTTGGTCGTGGACATGGTCATGATTTAGCTGACTTTGACCGTTACCATGAAGAGCACGGTTTACGTTGGCCTGTTGTTGACGGTAAAGAAACCAAATGGCGTTTCCGTGAAGGGTCTGACCCTTATGTTAAAGCCGGTAAAGGTTTTGAGTTCTATGGTAAGCCAGATGGTAAAGCGGTTATTTTTGCACTGCCTTATGAACCAGCGCCAGAGATGCCAGATGAAGAATACGATATTTGGTTATCAACCGGTCGCGTACTAGAACATTGGCATTCGGGGTCAATGACCCAGCGTGTGCCAGAGCTTTATAAAGCCTTCCCTGATGCAGTGTGTTTTATGCATCCAGATGATGCTAAAAAACGTGGTTTACGTCGTGGTGATGAAGTGAAGGTTATTTCTCGTCGTGGTGAAATTAAAACCCGTATAGAAACCCGAGGTCGTAATAAGCCGCCTGTTGGCTTGGTATTTGTTCCTTGGTTTGATGCTAGCCAGCTCATTAACAAAGTCACGTTAGATGCGACAGATCCATTGTCAAAACAAACAGACTTTAAAAAGTGCGCGGTTAAAATCGTTAAAGCCTAAGGAGAGACACCATGAAAGCACGTAAAATATTGTCAATCATTGCGTTAGTTGGATTCTCTTTTGGTTTGACGGCAGCAACTGTGCCTGATGAGAAAGTTGCTACATTACGCCTTGCACCATTAAACGTTGAACCAACACCGCCTGTTATGCAGAAAGTGATTAATTCAGATGTTAAGCAAGTGCGTAATTACCCGATGCAGCCGCCAATTATTCCTCATAAAATTGATGGTTATCAAATTGATTTGAAAGTGAATAAATGTATGCAATGTCATGCGCGTAGTAGCACTGGGCATTCTCAAGCTCCTATGGTAAGTGTGACGCATTATATGGACAGAGATAATAATTTCTTGGCATCGTTGTCGCCACGTCGTTATTACTGTACTCAATGCCATGTATCTCAGTTAGATGCCAAGTTATTGGTTGAAAATGATTTTGTGGATGTTAAAGAACTCATGAAAAAATCTTCAACGACTGAGCATTAGGAGCATTTATGATTGCAAAAATACTAGAAAAATTGAAGTTAGTTTGGCAGGTAGTAAACAGGCCAAGTGTTCATTACAGCTTGGGTTTTTTGACATTAGGTGGCTTTGTAGCAGGGGTGATTTTTTGGGGTGGGTTTAATACCGCTCTTGAATTAGCAAGCACCGAGGAGTTCTGTACCAGTTGCCATGAAATGGAAAGTAATGTTTATCAAGAGCTGCAAAGCACCATTCACTTTACTAACCGAAGTGGTGTGCGCGCAACGTGTTCAGATTGCCATGTACCACATGAATGGACCAATAAAATTGCTCGTAAAATGCAGGCTTCGAAAGAAGTTTGGGGCAAGGTATTTGGCACCATCAATACTCGTGAAAAGTTTGAAGGTAAACGCCGTGAGTTGGCAGAGCATGAGTGGGCACGCCTTAAAGCTAATGACTCATTAGAATGCCGTAACTGCCATAATTTCGATTATATGGACTTTACGCGTCAATCGACTCGCGCTTCGCAAATGCACTCAACCTCATTAGCGAGCGGTGATAAAACCTGTATCGACTGTCATAAAGGGATAGCCCATCAATTACCTGATATGGCTGGTGTGGAAGGCTTTTAGTAAAAACCAATAGCAATAAATAAGGTCAGCGAAAGCTGGCCTTTTTTGGGTTTGCTTTTAATACTATTTGAGGCCTATGTCAGAGCAGGTATTCTTTGTGGCTGGCTTGTAAAATATTTGAAGTTTATAGCTGGGAATAATCATTGAGAAGTTAAATTTGAAGTAACGAAAATGGCTTATTGAAGTAACTAAACAAAGCTTACAGTACATCCATGTACATAAGCGGTTAGAGCACGATTAAATTAAATATTATTTTTCTGTAGTAGCTCAGACTTGATCTGACAGTTACCCATTTTTTATGGTGTCTGTCAGCTTAGATTTGAGCTAGATTTTTATCTGCCCAAATCTGTTTCCCATCCAATAATGTTTCAAGTGGCGTTCGACCAGAACACCTTGTACTGGTCAACTCAAATTGGACACTTTTAGTTGAGAATGTTCAAACTCTACAGGTGACTTAAGGTTTGAATCATTGAAATGAGGAGTTTGACTACAGCCAGATATGAGCATAAAACTGACTATGCATAAAACAATTTTTGACATTATTCCTTTCCGATTAAGTTATGAGAAACAACAACATAGAAGTAATACTATATATAACATTAAGCTGTTAGGTAAATGTTGCAATACTGTTCTAGTAAACGGATAAAATCAAGTTGTAAGTCATTTTGTTGACACTGGTTAAAAAGTTGACATCTTAATATGTTTTTATTTGACTGTGTTTGTTTTATTCTAATTCTCTATATTTCAATGGGTAGTATGTAATTTCTTGGGGTTAAACTACCGTTTTTTTCATTTGATGAATAATGTTTGGTCAGATGAGTTTGTTAAACTATTGTGCTGAAAATCGTAAAGTGCACTAAACTATTAGTTAGATTTAGTTGTAGTTTTTTTGATTTAAATACGAGGGCAATCAAATGGTGAGTTCAAAAGATTTTGCGAATTGGCTAATGATTCAATTTGAACAATTAGAGAATGGAGTAAGCTTAACGCGAGGAGACATTAATCAGTTAACAGGCAGGCAGAATTTTTCTTTGGTATTTGTACATGATATTCATTATGAATTAATGCAACATGGGATTGCATTCGTCACTGATACCTACCGTGAGCGTTTCTATATGGTCAGGGTTCAAGATAACCCTTGGCGCAAACAATTGGAAGATGCTGGCCATCAGCAAACATATTCCAATATTGTTTCAATCAATATGACGCGATAGCTATTTTGTCGTTAATCGTCGTATCAAGTGGGTATATGTGTTTAGATTTATAATTGGCTTTTGATGTTTTCAACCAAGTAATCAGAAAAGTTTTCGCCGTGGTTTTGTAGCATTTTTGGAAACATGGAAATTGGTGTAGAGCCAGGGAAGGTATTAATCTCGTTTAATAAAATTTCATTCTCTTCGGTTAAAAAGAAATCAATTCTTGATAAGTGACGTAACTTCATCCCTTTAAATGCTTTTATCGCATACCCGCGAATCGCTTCAATCACATCCTCAGATAAATTCTTTGCGACTACATTGGTGGTCGCCTTACTTGAAGCATTATATTTTTCTTCAAAAGTATAAAAAGTGTTACTGGCACAAATGATCTCACCTGGCAGTGTTGCTATTACTTCACCTTGATATTGATAAACTGCGACTTCTAACTCTCGGGCGATAATGGTCTTTTCAACCACCACAGAAGGCGCAAAACTGAAGGCATCAGTTAATACTTGTTGTATTTGCGTTGCGTCATCAACTTTATAGCAGCCCACTGATGAACCTTGAGAGGCGGCTTTAACAAATACTGAGCCCCATTCTGATAAGGCTGCTGCCGTTTGTTGTATAGCGTCATCATTTAGTTCATTAAGAAAAATATAAGGCGTATTAGGGATGCCTAAGGCGCTAAACCACATTTTGGCGGTGATTTTGTTAAAACAGTTTCTTGAGGCTTCTGACTCACAACCAAAGTAAGGCAATTGGATTAAATTGAAATAAGATTGAATGTCACCGGTCTCACCGGGAAATCCATGAATACAAGGAATGACATAGTCTACAGGCCAAGGTGCTTTTTGCTGATCTTCAAAACGAATTTCGCGCTTATTGGTTAGCTCACAAACATTACCATCTTGATCGTGATAATGGCCATTTTTATCAAGTTCAACTCGCAGTAAATTAATCTCGTTACTATTTGCGAGAGATGATTCAAAAAAATCAGCTGATAACAAAGACACATCATGCTCTGCACTGCCGCCGCCACAGATTAAAAGTAAGTTGATAGTTGTCATTGTTGCTCCGCAAAATTGCTGATGGATATCACTGAATGTGCATTAAATTAACTTATGATAATGAACTGACAAGCCACTAGGCAAGAGCAGGGCTGAGTAAATGGTGAACAAAGCAACAAATAGTCATGAACACCGCTTAATTGCGCGTTTTATGGGCAATAAAGTTGTGCCATAGCCATATTATTTACTTGGGATATTTAAAACGGCTTAGGTGTACTCCCTAAGCTTGCTTGGCTGTTATACATTTATTCATTGCCCAATGTATGGGGCTTATGGGTGAGTTTATTCATCCGCTCCGTCACGATTTATCCATTTATCCATTTATCTGTCTATCTATCTATCTGTCTATTTATAAATAAGGGAGGCGTTAACCGAGCATGGGTGTTTTCTGTGTTAGTTCTCTGTGTTAGTTCTCTGTGTTATTTCTCTGAGTCATATCGCGAGCTTATATCGGTAAACATACTTTGCCCTGCTTATGCTTTAGCCACAACTTAGCAGCGTTGATTTATCACTGGCGTTTTATACTTTTGTCGACAATCTAGCTTGTTTATGTTGACCACTTGTTATTATTGGCTTATATTGTCGACAATTATTCTTTGGTCAGACAGCCTACTTTAAATGACATTTTTTACTGAACAGCCCATTACAGCAGCCGATAAAACCTTTTTTGAGTTAAGAAAGGACATCGTTGAAGGCGATATTACGGCAGGCTCAAAACTGAGTGAAACAGAACTGTCGACAAAGTACGCCGTTAGCCGCGCAGTTATCCGCGAGGCAATAAACCGTTTAGAGTCATGCCATTTGGTTGAACGTAAAGCCAATATAGGTGCCCGAGTGGTGGCATTAACGCCTGAAGGGCTCATAGAGTTGTATCAAGTGCGCGAATCCCTTGAAGGCATGGCGGCTAGGCTTGCCGCTAAAAACATGACTGATGAAGAGATTGCAGATTTATTAACGCTTCTGAGCAAACACTCTAATGAAGTGAAATCTGGCGAGTCTTATTATCAAGAAGCAGGTGATGTGGATTTTCATTACCGCATTATTCTAGGGAGCAAAAACAAACACCTCATTTCTGTGCTGATAGACGGTATGTATCACCTTATTCGTATGTACCGAGTGCAATTAGGCATGGCAGGACCTCGGGTGACAACTGCCTTTGAAGAACATACCCATATAGTTAAAGCCATTTCAAATCGTGATGAAGAGTTAGCAGAGATGCTAATGCGTCGTCACATCATGTACTCCAAAAATAATATCGAAACTAAATTAAACCGTTAATTAAGCTTCGGCAGTTAAGCGTAAACAACTGCCGCATAGCAATAACAAATAGAGAGAGGGATATCATGAGCGCAGGCAAAAAATTCCGTCAGGCATTAGTCGACAACAAGCCACTACAAATCGTTGGAACTATTAATGCGTATTCAGCAATGATGGCGAAACAAATTGGTCATCAAGCGATATATTTATCGGGTGGCGGTGTGGCGAACGCATCTTATGGTTTACCTGATTTAGGTATGACGTCACTCAATGATGTGATTGTTGACGTTCAGCGTATTACTTCAGCCTGTGACTTACCACTATTAGTGGATATCGATACCGGTTGGGGTGGTGCATTTAACATCGCTAAAACCGTTCGTGATATGGAAAAAGCCGGCGCTGCAGCTGTGCACATGGAAGATCAAGTTGCGCAGAAGCGTTGTGGTCATCGCCCGAACAAAGAGATTGTGTCTACTGAAGAAATGGTTGATCGCATTAAAGCGGCTGTCGATGCCCGTATTGATCCTGATTTTTTCATCATGGCAAGAACCGACTCATTTGCTCAAGAAGGTTTAGAGGCGGCGATCGCCCGTGCTAAAGCCTATGTTGCCGCCGGTGCAGACGGTATTTTTGCCGAAGCGGTAAAAACTGAAGAGCATTATCGCGCCTTTGCCGATGCACTTGATGTACCGATTTTGGCTAACATCACCGAGTTTGGTCAAACAGAGTTATGGAACAAAGAGCAACTCGGTCAGTGGGGCGCAGCCATGGTGCTGTATCCGTTAAGTGCATTTCGTGCGATGAATAAAGCCGCTGAAAATGTCTACAGCGCAATCTTAAAAGATGGCGACCAAAAAGCGGTTGTCGACACCATGCAAACCCGTATGGATTTATACGATTACCTCGGTTACCACGATTATGAGCAAAAGCTTGATAGCTTATTTGCTGAAGGTAAAAACAAGTAATTACTGGCAAGACATAAAAGCAGTTTTCTGTTGATAGAAAGTGTTGATAAACAGTGTTTATAAGCTTTGTCGTTGTAGCAATAGCGATTTATTGCGATTGGATGATTAATGCACAAATATTGTTCTTGAACAAAGATTGTCGACAAGCAAACCGATAATTTAAAAGACAACCAAATAGTACTCGAAACACATAAAAGAATAGGAAATCATTATGGTAGACAAGAAACTAAGTGGTGCAGGCCTTCGTGGTCAAAGCGCAGGTGATACAGCATTATGTACCGTAGGTAAATCAGGCTCAGGTTTAACCTATTGCGGTTACGATGTTGCCGATTTATCTGAAAATGCTACTTTTGAGGAAGTCGCCTATCTATTATTTAATGGTGAATTGCCAACGCAAGATCAGCTAGATACTTATAAATCAGTATTGACGACTCAGCGTGATTTACCACAAGCATTAAAAGAAGTATTACAACGTATTCCTGCCGATGCGCATCCAATGGATGTGATGCGCACTGGTTGCTCATTTTTAGGTAATCTTGAGCCAGAAGCTGATTTTGCTGAGCAACATAAAGCAGCAAACCGCTTACTCGCCGCTTTTCCTGCCATCATGTGTTACTGGTATCGTTTCAGCCATGAAGGTGTTGAAATTGACTGCGTTACAGATGAAGAAACCATCGGCGGCCACTTCTTAAAACTATTGAATGGTAAAACGCCTTCAGAGCAACATCGTAAAGTGATGGATGTATCGTTAATACTTTATGCAGAGCATGAGTTTAACGCTTCTACCTTTACTGCGCGCGTATGTGCTTCAACCTTATCTGACATGTTCTCGTGTATTACCGGTGCTATCGGTACTCTTCGTGGCCCACTTCATGGCGGTGCTAATGAAGCAGCAATGGACATGATCCAAAAGTTTACTTCGCCAAGCGATGCTAAAGCGCAAATGGCAGGCATGCTAGAGCGTAAAGAAAAAATCATGGGCTTTGGTCATGCGATTTACCGCACTTCAGATCCACGTAATGTGATCATTAAAGCCTGGTCAGAAAAACTGGCTCAGGAAAATGGCGATACTAGCTTGTACGACATCTCAGTGGCTTGTGAAGAGTTTATGTGGGATACAAAAAAACTATTCTGTAATGCTGATTTCTTCCATGCATCGGCTTATCATTTTATGGGTATTCCAACCAAGCTATTTACGCCTATCTTTGTGTGTTCACGTCTTACTGGCTGGGCTGCTCACGTCATGGAGCAGCGCTCAAACAATCGTATTATCAGACCAAGTGCTGATTACATCGGATCTGAGCCACGCACTGTAACGCCAATTAGCGAAAGATAAACAGTCAAAGGCTGGCCAATGGGTCAGCCTTTTGTTTTTCAGACCTTGTTGAACATGCAAATTGCAAACTAGCTAACAATTACCAAACTTGATGGATTGGGTTATGAATTCAAATTATAGAAAACCGTTACCAGGTACAGAGCTGGATTACTTTGATACCAAAGCTGCTGTTGATGATATTCAAGCAGGCGCATTCGACAAACTGCCATACAGTTCTCGTGTTTATGCCGAGAACCTTGTACGCCGTTGCCCACCTGAGACGCTAACAGATTGCTTAAAACAAATTATTGAACGTAAGCGAGATCTCGATTTCCCTTGGTTTCCAGCCCGTGTTGTTTGTCACGACATTCTTGGTCAAACCGCATTAGTTGATTTAGCGGGTTTACGTGATGCTATCGCTGAAAAAGGCGGCGACCCATCAAAAGTGAACCCAGTAGTGCCAACGCAGTTGATTGTCGATCACTCTCTGGCTGTCGAACATGCAGGTTTCGAAAAAGATGCCTTTGAAAAAAACCGCGCCATTGAAGACAGACGTAATGAAGACAGATTTCATTTTATTAACTGGACTAAAACGGCCTTTAAAAATATTGATGTGATCCAGCCCGGTAACGGCATCATGCATCAAATTAATTTAGAGAAAATGTCGCCAGTGGTGCAAGCCCGTGAAGGCGTGGCATTTCCTGATACCTTAGTGGGCACAGATAGCCATACGCCCCATGTGGATGCTTTAGGTGTTATCGCTATTGGTGTTGGTGGGCTTGAAGCTGAAAGCGTGATGCTAGGTCGCCCATCTTATATGCGTCTACCTGATATTGTCGGTGTTGAGCTGGTCGGCGAGCGTCAATCAGGCATTACTGCGACAGATATTGTGTTAGCGATTACCGAGTTTTTACGCGAGCAAAAAGTAGTATCAACTTACCTTGAGTTTTATGGTGAAGGCGCCGCTAATCTGACATTAGGCGATCGCGCTACGATTTCAAATATGACGCCAGAATTTGGCGCCACAGCAGCGATGTTTTATATCGATGATAAAACCATTGATTACTTAAAACTGACTGGCCGTGATGATAAACAAGTTGAGTTAGTTGAGACTTACGCCAAACAAAATGGCCTATGGGCTGACACGCTAGTTAATGCAGAATATGAACGCGTGCTGCGTTTTGACTTATCCAGTGTTGGACGTAACATTGCAGGTCCTTCAAACCCACATCGCCGCGTATCGACAAGTGATTTAGCCGCTAAAGGCATTAGCGGTATTGTTGAGAATGAAGAGGGCTTAATGCCTGATGGCGCTTGTATTATTGCCGCCATTACCAGTTGTACTAACACCTCTAACCCACGCAATGTGATTGCTGCAGGCTTAATCGCCCGTAACGCCAATGCCAAGGGGCTTACACGTAAACCTTGGGTTAAAACCTCATTAGCACCAGGCTCAAAAGCGGTGCAGTTGTATCTTGAAGATGCCAATTTATTAACCGAACTTGAAGCCTTGGGCTTTGGTATTGTCGGTTTTGCCTGTACTACCTGTAATGGCATGAGTGGCGCGCTCGATCCTGTGATTCAACAAGAAGTGATTGAACGTGATTTATATGCCACCGCGGTGTTATCAGGTAACCGAAATTTTGATGGTCGTATTCATCCTTATGCGAAACAAGCGTTCTTAGCCTCGCCGCCACTGGTGGTTGCCTACGCTATTGCTGGCACCATTCGTTTTGATATTGAAAAAGATGTTTTAGGTAAAGATCAACAAGGTAACGATATAAGGCTTAAAGATATCTGGCCATCAGATGCTGAAATTGATGCGGTTATCGCTGCTAGCGTTAAGCCTGAGCAATTCCGCAAAGTGTATGAGCCAATGTTTGATATCAAAGTTGAATACGGCAGCGACTCTTCAGCTAAGATTGATCCACAGTATGATTGGCGCCCTCAAAGTACCTATATCCGTCGTCCTCCTTATTGGGAAGGCGCATTAGCGGGTGAGCGCGCCATGAAAGGCATGCGCCCATTAGCGGTATTAGGTGACAACATCACTACCGATCATTTATCACCATCAAACGCTATTATGCTTGATAGTGCAGCAGGTGCTTACCTTGATAAAATGGGCTTGCCTGAAGTTGATTTCAACTCATATGCCACCCATCGCGGCGATCACTTAACCGCACAACGTGCCACATTTGCTAACCCTAAACTATTTAATGAAATGGTGACCACCTTAGGTAAAGATGGCAAGCAAGTGATTAAGCAAGGTTCTTACGCCCGAATCGAGCCAGAAGGGCAAGAGTCGCGCATGTGGGAAGCCATTGAAACCTATATGGAGCGTAAGCAGCCACTTATCATCATCGCAGGTGCTGATTATGGTCAAGGTTCAAGCCGTGACTGGGCAGCCAAAGGGGTCCGCTTAGCGGGCGTTGAAGTGATTGTTGCTGAAGGCTTTGAGCGTATCCATCGTACCAACCTTGTAGGAATGGGCGTGCTGCCGCTTGAGTTTACCAATGGCGAGAACCGTCATACCTATCAAATTGATGGTACTGAAACCTATGATGTTATTGGTGAACGTACTCCAGGCGCTGCACTCACGGTTATCATCACGCGTCATAACGGCGAGCAAATAACTGTCCCTGTTAAGTGTCGATTAGATACGGCTGAAGAAGTGTCTATCTATGAAGCGGGCGGTATTTTACAGCGCTTTGCACAAGACTTTTTAGAGGCCAGCCATTAGTCATTAGCGATTAGTCATAAGTAATTATAGCTGCGTTAAATTTAACAAACATCAGCACAATGAATGCCTCTCACTCATTGTGCTGATTGATTTTAGGAAACATGATGTCTCATATTCCACAAATAAAAATTCCAGCAACCTATATGCGTGGTGGCACCAGTAAAGGGGTGTTTTTCAATCTAACTGATTTACCTAAATCCGCTCAAGTGGCTGGCGATGCCCGCGATGCCATGCTGCTTAGAGTCATCGGCAGTCCAGATCCTTATGGTAAGCAAACTGATGGTATGGGCGGCGCGACTTCAAGTACTAGCAAAACGGTAATACTGTCTAAAAGCGCCCACGCCGATCACGATGTTGATTACCTTTTTGGCCAAGTGGCAATTGATAAACCCTTCGTTGATTGGAGTGGTAATTGCGGTAATTTAACTGCAGCCGTAGGTTCATTTGCCATATCCAATGGCTTAATTGATAGTAGCCGCGTACCTGAAAATGGTATTGCGGTAGTGCGTATATGGCAGGCCAATATCAGCAAAACCATAATTGCGCACGTGCCAATGGCTAACGGCGCAGTGCAAGAAACCGGTGATTTTGAATTAGACGGGGTGACCTTTCCTGCAGCCGAAGTACTGGTTGATTTTTTAGCGCCAGCAGACGCTGATGCGGCGATGTTCCCAACTGGTAATGTGGTGGATGATTTAGTTGTGCCAGAGCTTACCGCAAAAGGGATCCCATCCATTAAAGCCACTATGATTAATGCAGGTATTCCAACGATATTTGTTAATGCTGCCGACATTGGTTATGTGGGTAATGAGCTTCAAGATGACATAAACAATGATGATAGCGCATTAGCATTTTTCGAAAGCTTACGTGCCCATGGCGCAGTGCAAATGGGGTTAATTAAACACATTGATGAAGCCGCAGCGCGCCAACACACGCCAAAAATTGCCTTTGTGTCGCCGCCAAGTGCATATAACTCATCAAGTGGAAAAGCGGTATCTGCCATTGATATTGACTTACAAGTGCGGGCATTATCAATGGGTAAACTGCACCATGCCATGATGGGTACAGCAGCGGTAGCAATAGGCACGGCTGCTGCCGTTGAAGGCTCGCTAGTAAATCTTGCAGCTGGTGGACAAGCACGTACTTCAGTGGTGTTTGGTCATCCATCAGGTACTCTAAAAGTGGGCGCAGAAGCGACATTATCCAATGGTAGCTGGCAGGTGAATAAAGCCAGCATGAGCCGCAGTGCAAGAGTGCTTATGGAAGGTTGGGTAAGAATACCTGGGGATAGTTTTTAGGTTGTTTTTAGTGTTTGATTTGGCAGTTATCTTAACGGGATAACTGCCAGTTTAAGTTTTTAAAGATTATCCGTTCGATGATACTAGCCTGTTCGCTTTAAAAATACGACGCATTCAAACGAATCCTTTCCAGCTGAAGAACTTAAAACAGGCTTAGAGGTTTTGCCCGTTGAGGGGGTAGTTTTTGAGTCACAAGTCAGATCATTGAACGCGACTGAAACACTTATAATTTCACCGTTATAATCAATCACAGTGGATATTTTATCATTAGTGATATGGGTTACAATAAATGCAGCGTTTTCAAAGCCTTCCTTATGTAGCGGCGCAATTTTAAATTCATGCCCCGGGCTGAATCGATTGAGAGCTAGGTTATAGTTTTCTTTACCTATCTTTTGCCATCTAGGCGGGTTAGGGTCATTTATTGTCTTATCTGCTTGGTCTAAACTATTTTCTAGATCCATAATACTTCCTTGTTTCTATGAATTAACTCATAGGAACTAACTTAGCTGCTTTATGGAAAAACATCAAAAAGTTACATTTCTAGCTCTATCTATATCTATTTGATCAATTGCTTGGCGGCAGTATCCGTAGTTGTGATACCAACTACTCGTTATCCTCTCCCCATAACCTCAGCGCTAAACCTGATGCGCGTGAGGTTACCTGTTTGCTGGCACGCTCAAATACATACGGTGTGCCTAAGCAAATAAAATGCTCTTTAGCGCGGGTGATAGCGGTATAAACCAACTCTTTAGTCAGCAGCTGCCATTGGGCGTTACTGGGTTTTTGTGGTAACACAAAGGCGACTTTTTCAAACTCGCTGCCTTGGCTTTTATGTACGGTCATCGCAAAGCAACTGTCGTGATTGGGTAGCCTTGCAGGTTGTACTTTTAACAAGCTGCCATCGGCTTTAACGAAGTAGGCCATTAATTTTTCAGGCTTTTGCTCATCTTGCAAAATCAAACCAATATCGCCGTTGAATAAGCCTAAATTGTAATCATTACTTTGAATGATAATCGGTCTGCCAAGGTAAAATTCTTGAGTGGGTTTTATCCAATGGTTTTGTTTGAGCACATTAGTAATGGCGAGGTTCATGCCATCAACGCCAAATTCACCTGAGCGCATGGCACATAGAATGCGGAATTTATTGAAGGTATCAATAATCTCTTCTGCGCCATAAATACAGCTTAATTGCTGCGAGTAAGCATGCTGATTATCGAGCACTTTTTGCAAATACTCGGCATAAGCTGCCACTGCCGATTGCAATAACGGCAGACTTTGGGCATCGGGCTGATGCTCTATCCAAGTTAACTCTTGATGGCCGCACTGCCACTCACGGCGAATGCCGTTGATGTTGACATAGTTTACCGCATTGGCCAGCAAGCCAATGCCGCCATCGCCTTTAAAGCGGTGGCTGTGCATCAGCATGCATAAATTGTCGCCGAGCATAGGTTTAGGATGAATAAACTGACTGGTATTTTGCTGAGTTAACTGCTGCAATAAGTTGGCTTGCTGCTCTGAATAGCGCATTCGCCATGGTGATGCATTAGCACTAAGATCGGCCGTCACTTTCAAACCGGCACAAATATCAGCCAATACAGCGCCTGCTTCAACGGATGCCAGCTGGTCTTGATCGCCCAATAATATTAGGCGGGCATTTTTAGGCAGGGCGCTTAATAGCTTATGCATCATAGGCAAATCCACCATTGATGCTTCATCGACCACCAATAAATCTAACCTAAGAGGGTTATCTTTGTGGTGTCTAAATAAGTGTGAGTTAGGGATCACTCCCAACAAACGGTGCAGCGTAGCAGCCTCTTCAGGAATTTTGCTTAGGGCATCAATTAGCTCTGGCTTAGCGGTTTGCTCAACTTGACTTACTAGCCGCGCTTTAGAGGCTTTAATGGACTCACTTAATCGCGCAGCGGCTTTACCGGTTGGCGCCACCAGTCGAATGGTTAAGGCTTTTTGAGTTAGCAGTAACAAGAGCAACTTAGTGACAGTGGTAGTTTTACCAGTTCCTGGGCCGCCAGTAATCACCGCTAAGGCTTTAGTTAGCGCCGTAGCAGTGGCCACTTTTTGCCAGTTGATGCTCTTGCTATTTACATCTGGTTTTTCATCGAATAAGTCATTCAAATATTGCGCTAGCGTTGCGGTATCAACAGTTAAGTTAACTTGTGCCAACTGGTTGAATCGGGCTGCCACTTGGGTTTCAAAGTGATAATACTTGTTTAAGTACAATCGGTTATGCTCAACAATTAATGGCTGGTTATCATCAGGTTGGCCGACACAGGCTAATGCTTCGATAGCGTCACTGAGTTGCTGGTGGGTTATTGTTAACTTGCAATGGGACTCTTGCTCGCAAAACGGATTATCAAGATCGATATTATCGATAACTAAGCAGCTGTGCTGACTTGATAATTGCTGGCTTAATAGCGCACAGATTAATAATAAAAACTCATCAGCAGTGTCATTTTTGGCATCAACTTGAGCGAGCTGAGAGTTGGCCATTTCAAGGGCGAAGTGACGATCAAGTGGGGTAATTAACCCTTGTTGTTGCCAATTTTTAAGTAACTGAGTCATTGGGGCGCTAAGGGTAATCATTATTTTTGCTCCAATGCATTGTTGTTTGAAAATAGTGCATCTAAATCAGTGATTAAGGCCAATGGCGGTTTATCAAAAAATATTCCTGCGCCTGAAGCTTCTGGGCTCATACCACGTAAGAAAAGGTAAAAACTGCCGCCTATATGACGCTGGTAATCATAACTTGGCATTCGCAAAGATAAGTAACGATGCAGTGCCAAGGTATAAAGAATATATTGCAAATTATAACGGTGGCTACTGATGGCTGTCGCCATCGCATTATGGTCATAACATGTTAAATCGTCACCCAAATGGTTAGATTTATAATCGGCAATAAAATACTGGCCTTTATACTCAAAGGTTAAATCGATAAAGCCTTTTAACATGCCTTGTAGCTCGTCAAATTCAAGCCCTGCATCATAACCATATTGTTGTAACAACTGATTTAACTGCTGAGATTTTAATTGGCTAATGGGCAGATAAAACTCCATCTCAACTAATTTTTGCTCTGGGGCTAACTGGGCTAATGTCAGTGGCAAACCATGATCATTTAATAGCTGATTATCTTGCGCTGCATTATTGGTAATGAGCGGGCTATGAAGGATTTGTTGATACCACTGGATTAAGGTATCTGTCCATATCTCTTGGTCAAAACCATATTGCTCCATGGCTTTGGGTAAGGCTTGTGGCAATTCAACCTCAGCATTGGTGAAATCAAATAGCTCTAACACCAAATGCATGAAGCTACCGGCATTGGCGCCGCGCTCGAAGGTAAAACGATTAATGGCGTTGTTTTCAACATCAGTGTCAAAAGGGTTGATGTCAGCTGCGGATTCAAATTGCGGCAGGGTTTCTTGGCTAAAATCTTCATCGTCGGCACCCGGAGAGACTTTTTCATGGGCAAGGTGTTTCACCAAACCTGAGTAACTGCCAACTCGCCATGGGGTGTGGTAATCACGCTGCAAAGTTTTTGCCGCCAATTGTTGCGACTGGCCATTAAGTTCAGTGAGTACTGAGTCATCAATCGCCTCTAGCTGAACCACGCTAATGGCATCGGGCACTGGCGCGCTGGTTTTTATGGCCAGTGCTTGTTGTGATAACAACTCAAAATCACAATCTTTAGTGGTGATCCCCAATAAATAACCAATGGCGGTTTCGTATAAGTGACTACTTACCCCTGCTTTAAGCATGCGGCTATGGTTGGCAATGTATAAGTAACACACATAAACCGGACGGGTGAGCGCCACGTATAACAGACGTAAATCTTCAGCGAGGTTTTCTTGTTTGTATTGCTCCCAGCCTTCTTTCGTGCCCTCAACATCCCAAACTAATTGGTCATTTTTATGGTAAAGCATAGGCGCAGGCTTTTTGCGATTATCCCGCGCGAGACTGATAAATGGCACCATACAAACGGGATATTCAAGCCCCTTACTTTTATGAATGGTAACGATTTGCACCAGATTTTGTTCGCTTTCAAGGCGCAATTGCTGCTCATCATTGCCTTGAGCATCAATCAGTTGTTGCTCAAACCAATTCATTATCGCGCTGCTACCATCAAGTTCGGTGGCTTTTTGCTGCAGTAGTTCGCACAAATGGCGGAAATCGGTGAGTCGGCGCTCGCCACTTTCAGCATTACTATTAGCACTACTATCAACACTACTATCAGCCATACTATCTGAGTTGCTGTCGACGCTTGGGCTAAGCTGTTTACTTAAATAGCGCTTAATCAGCTGGGTTTGGTTAGCCAAACTTAACAGCGCAGGCATGATGCCGCGCTTAAGCCAGGTTTGATGCCAATCAGCAAATTGGTCCAGTAAGCTTTGTCGCTGCTCTTCATCTTGATTAAACAGATGAATTTGCTGGGCGCTGTAACCCATAAGCTCAGTGGCAAGTGCTGCGCGAAGGCAGCGCTCATCTTTCGGGTTAGCAATAGCCCGTAAAATTATCGCCAGTTCAAAGGCCTCTTGGGTGTTAAATACGCTATCTCGGCTTAAAAATACTGCGCCAATATTACGCTCGCTTAAGGCTTGCTTCATCACCGAGGCTTCATTTTTATCGCGCACTAACACTGCAATATCTTTGGCGATGAGCGCTGTGCCATTCATATGGCATTGCTCAGTTTGCGCTTCAGTTAATAAACGTTTTATTTCACTGGCAGCATCATTCGCCAGTAGATGACGGGCAGTAGTTTTATTTAAGCCGCTTTCACCTTCGCCAAGCAGTTTAATTCGCAGCGCTGATTTGTCTTCAGTGGCTTCAGTGAGCTTTTTATTGTCAGCGCTGGCTGGGGTATCAACCACATCATAAGGGATCGCATCACTGATAAATGGATCCTGATGTTGGCTAAAGAGCTGGTTAACCCCATTGACCAGTGCCGTGGATGAGCGGTAATTGGTTTCGAGGTTATAGTGCGCTTTAGTTTGCTTACGGGCATGGATATAGGTATGAATATCGGCGCCGCGAAAGGCATAAATGGCTTGTTTGGGATCGCCAATCATTAATAAACTTAAACTATCAAGCTGGGTTTGCTGCTGATAAATGGTTGAGAAAATAGTAAATTGCAGCGGATCAGTATCTTGGAATTCATCAATTAATGCCACCGGAAAGCGTGTTGCAATGGCTTTGGCTAAATGGTGTGCGCTGGATTCAGTAGCAGTTGATTCAGTATCAGTTGATTCAGTATCAGTTGATTTAGTAGCAGTTGATAAGGCATCAGCCAAGGTGATCAAGAGATCATCTGGGGTCATTAAGTTGCGCTGGGCTTTTTGCAGCATAAATCGCAGCCGAATACCGTCACGGGCGCGAATTAAAAATGATGGCTTTATTTGCTGGATAAGTGCAAATAATCGCTCGATATGATCGAGCAGCGGCGCATCATTTGCGCTGGGGATAGTGCCACCTTTATTGAGTTTTAACTCAGATAGCGCCAGCATTTCTAAATCTTTAACTGGCGGCAGGCCATTGCCGAAGCTAACCCAATTGGTTAAGCGATCATACATGGCCGCAAGCTTTGGATAATCATCGGCTTTTTTGCCGAATCTCGCGCCATTGAGCGGTAAGCTGTGTAGCAGTTCCAGTTCTTTTTCACTGTCTGTTGGCCAGCGCTTTTTAAAGCGAGCAAGGCTTTGAACTAATTCATCAGCTAACTGGTTAAACTCTTTCGCCACAAACGGGATATTGGCTTGGCTCGCGCCGAGTAACGGTTTAAGTTGCCAAGCCAAGCTATCAGGGTCGCCAAACTCGTTATCAATCACTTGGGCTAATACTTGTGGCAGTGGGTAGCAGGTCTCACGCCAAAAATCACGCACGGCATGATGTAAAAACTCACTGTCATCGAGAGTAAATTCTGACTCGAATAATAGCGATGACTCAAACGCCATGTCAGATAAAATGCGTTGACAAAAACCGTGAATGGTAAAAATCGCCGCTTCATCTAGTGACTTTAGTGCTAAATCTAACCGTCTTAGGGCAATTGCTCGCTCAGACTCTGGTACTTGTTGGTACAGCGCCACTACAAATTCATCATTGGTGTCTAAGCCAATAAAGCACTTAAAGGCCACTTGAATACGTTTACGAATTCGATCCCGCAGCTCTTCGGTGGCGGCATTAGTAAAGGTCACCACTAAAATCTGTTCACAGGTGAGCGGCGCTTTATCTTTATCGCCCAGTAATAGCCGTAAATACAGCCCAGAAATGGTGTAGGTTTTACCTGTGCCAGCACTGGCTTCAATTAAGCTTGAACCTGCAAAAGGCAGTGTTAGCGGATTAAGCTTGCTGACTTTTGAGTGAGTTTCTTTGCCATTAGCGATTTCAGAGTCAGTCATTTCGGTGTTAGCGGCCTCTAACTTGCTAGCATTGTCATTAATTTGAGTCATTAGGCTTTGCCCCCTTTAATTACAGAGAGCTTAGGTGGTTGGATAGCATATTCGTCAAGCTCGGCGAGGGTGCCTTTGTGATAAATACTCAACATAGGTTGCAGTAACATGGTGGCTGTTTTGCCAAATTCAGCTTCAGTAAAGTCTTCAGGAAAACTAAATAAACGGCGATTATGGGGATCGTTCCCTTCACCAAAGCCTGATTGTTCATCAAGCCATAATGGCTCGGCAGCTTGCAGTTTTTCCATATGATCACCATCGGCTTCAACATAGGCTAACGCGGTGCGCGGCATAAAGCATAACGGCTGGGCTTGGCCATTGAGATAAGCTTGAATAAATTGCTGTAATAATTGCTGAGCGGACTCTGGCGTAATTGCGCTAAAGGCATGAAAATGGCCAATATCCAGCAGGTAACTGTTTTTCTCAACCCCTGCGGCATTAAGGCATAAATGGCGCAAATACACCCTGACAAAATCACGACCATGGGCAGTGCCAGGGCGATAATTTATTTGCCCTTTAGCGTAAATATCATCGATGCGGCCAATAAGGTTAACGTTAATGCTTGATTGAGTGCTGTCTAAAGCCTCGCTGTTTAGCGGCGTTAGCCCTTCAAACTGTAAATCAATATCCACTTCCTGACTGTGGCTCTTATCGCCTGTGAGATAGAGCACCCGACCAATGACGTATTTAATGTCGT
Source organism: Shewanella sp. 10N.286.51.B8 (assembly GCF_041469325.1). NCBI lineage: Bacteria > Pseudomonadati > Pseudomonadota > Gammaproteobacteria > Alteromonadales > Shewanellaceae > Shewanella > Shewanella sp. 10N.286.51.B8. Next base: position 11,913 of record NZ_JBFRKG010000003.1, on the reverse strand, counting down.
TTTGATAGCGATTAAGCAGCACATCATCAAAGGGCGCCATGGGTAAACTGCCACTGGCTTTTAGCTGGTTGATAAACTCAATGTCAGCGTGTTCAAGTTGGTGATGCACTGCACTGTCAATCATTGCTGATTGCAATTTATAGCGCTCTAATGCATCTAAGTTAAATGGCTCGTCGTTATCGTCAGCTTGAATTCGTAAATTAAAATCAATTTTTAAACTGCGATTGAAAAAGAATTGCGCTGGGCTTCTGAAAAAGCGTAATAATGCCGACAATTCAAGTTGCACAATGGCGCTGCCATCGTCGGCAACAGCATCAAATGGGTTGTCATCGTTGGCTAAATCTAACGGCTTAAGGCGGTTAAAGAAGCGGGCATTATTAAGTAAGTGGTTCGCATCTGCGATACTTGGCGGGCACCACTGATGATTATAACTTTGCTGCAATTTAGTTTGCTGAGTTGCAGTAAACAATTTGGCATCAAAGGGCTGCAGCGGTTGCTGTTGGATTAAATGGCGTAATATTGCTTTATCGGCATTATTTACTTCAACGCTTTCACGAAAGCTTTCACATAAGCCTTGGCTGGTTTCGAGTTGAGGCTCATTATTTGTAGTGAAATAATAGTCAGCAAAATAACACAGCTGGCAATACTCGGTTAGCTCTGACACCAACATTGAGGGAATTCGTTCAGCGTTATCACGCTCAGAGTGGCCAATGTAGCTGATATAAAATTGCTCTCTGGCAGACAATAAAGCTTCTAAAAACAGGTAACGATCGTCTAATCGGCGGGAACGGTCACCTTTAATAGCGCCATTGTGGGCCATTAAGTCAAATCCAACAGGGTGTTGTACTCGTGGATACACCCCATCATTCATACCCAGTAAACATACCACTTTAAAAGGAATTGAGCGCATCGGCATCAAGGTACAAAAGTTCACACTCCCTGCAAGGTAGCGCTGACCAACTCGAGATTCATTAAGGTTTTGATTAAACCATTGCTTGAGCACTTCAACATCGAGTTCACCTTGATGACCGGCGTCTTCAAGCTCGGTACTTAAGGTGACTAAGGCTTCGCGAATGGTTTGAACTTGCTCGCGCTCGTCATCATCAGCATCAAAGAAAACCTCTAATAAAGCTTGTAGCTGCACGATACGTTCAAGGGTTGGACATTGGCTAGCCAGTTGCAGTTGATATTCGTCAATGGCCTCTAAGAAATTGAGTAAATAGCCAAGAATTTGCGCAGACTGGCCTTCAACACCTTGTACTAGCAGTGAATCGTTATAAAGCGCTGATTCATCATTAAAAGCATAACCTTGAATTAAGCGGCTAATACCAAATGCCCAAGAGTTCTGCTTAAACGCTGGTACTCCTTGTTGCAATCGGGTTTTTTCATCACGGCCCCAACGCACGTTGGCATCATCTAGCCAACGTCTAATAAGCTGCAGAGCATCATCATCGAGCTGAAATTTTCGTAAAATTGCTGGGACTTCGAGAATACTGATAATGTCAGTGAGGCCAAAACGGCTTTGATTAATATTGAGTAAATTCAAAAAGCTGTTAATTAGCGGTGACTCTTGAGCTGCGCCTCTATCGGCAATGGCATAGGGAATATAGTAGTTGGCTGTTTTGCCTGAGTCTTGATTACTTCGATGTAAACCGCTATTGCTGGTGCCAAATACTGCATCAATATAAGGCGCATAAGCTGCCACGTCGGGCATCATCACCACGATATCTTTGGGTTTTAGTGATGCTTTACCGTTGTCATTCGCATTGCTTGACAGTAACTCGAGTAAATGATCGTGCAGGGTTTCGACTTCTCGTAGCGGGCTATGGCAACTGCGCAGGGTAATTGATTGGTCTTGCTGGCTTAACGAGCGTCTATTGGCGACATTTTGATAAAGTGCTGCATCAGGGCCAAGGGCTTGGCCTAGGGTTTCCATTTGCAGAATATCGTATTGCACCCCTTGGAGTAGATTTAAACTGTCAGGGGATTGTTCGGGCTCGATATAGCAGTCGTAACTAAAGTCAGTGTGTTCTGGCGGTAGTTCGAGCATTAAATCCAGTAATTCACGGCCCATTTTGCCATTGTTAGCCAGGATCGGATTACCCACTTCGAGCTTTTCTTCCCATTGCTCGCCTAACTGCTTTTTATCAACATATTGCAGCGCCATTCTTGCGCGAGCTTTAGGGTCAACAATATCGCCCCAGTAATGCTGACAAGGGCTTAAGGAAAACATAATCACTTCAATGCGTTCAGCCAAGTGATACAGCACTTGCAAGGTTTGTGGCGGCATAGAAGAAATACCAAACACAAATAATCGCTCAGGTAGCGACTTAATTACAGTGTCAGGGTTTTGCAGTGCAGCAATTAAGTGTTGATGTAAGTTGGCGCGATGATAAGTGCTGGCACGAAGGTGGTGCTGGTTATATTCAATCAGTGCCCGCCAGAGCTTAGGTTGCCAACGCTGGTTTTCTTCCAGCTTCAGCGGATGCTCGTTTTGCTCCCAAGCTTGAATCCACTCAGGGCGATACACTAAGTATTGGTCAAAAATATCGGCAATACGGCCACATAATTGATACAGCTTAATGGCATCAAAACTGCCAGCTTGCACATAAGGCAGCGCTTCATCTGTATGGTTGGCGTGCTGATTTTCAACCGGAGCTAAATAGGCTTGTAGCGGCGCAAAGTCAGGGTCATCAAGTAATGGCGGCAGTAAATCCATTAACTTCCACGTCATCGCCGCTTTAGTAAAGGCATTATCTTTAGGCACATCTGGCAGCAGTTCATGGCATAACTGCCAGGTAAAACTCGACGGCAGCGGAAAGGACAGGGCGGCAGCAATACCATTATATTTAGCCACTTCTAAGCGCAGCCAAGTCGACATCCCCGGGCTTTGCACCAAGATATGTTCATTTGCGAGTAAATTAGCGTTATCAAGGGGGATAGCGAGCATTTTAGACAGTTGTTCTGACAGAACTTCCATCTGATTTGATTGAATTAATCTAAGCATTAATCGACTCTACAAATGATGATAAAAACCATTCTAAGAGGTTGTTATTAGGTTTGAAAGGCTTTTATCACATCTAGGGTTTAAGCGCTAAATAAGCAACCAAATTACATGGAGTTTGGTTGGCAAAACTCCTGTTTTTTTCTATAGGATTTATTGATTGAAGCTAAATTTTAATTCAATAATTTACTTGATTATTAATTGAGATCCACTCCCAAAAAAACAACAAGTAGCCTGTTTACTCATGTTTATAGGCAAACAAGCTAGAGAGTATATTAATGAGACTGAGTCAGTTTATAAAGCCAATGAATAGGTAGCTGGCTAGAATCACTGCTACCCAAAGCACCATGTTGCCAGATGGATAGTCGCTCGAGATAAAGCTCCCCCCCCCTTTGTATTGGCGCGCTAAAAACTGCTGACATTGGTCTAACTTCCCACGAATTGATTGACGAATTTCGCCATCCACTTTCCAAATGACTGCAAATATGCGCTGCAGTGCATTAGGCACTAAGCGCCTGTATACCCAATCTACATCAAGGTGAGTAGAGCGAAGCTCTGGTGGATATTTACCTTTGAGATTGAGCCAAACGAACGCTAATGCTGAAAACAGTAATAACTGAGTCTGAGCGAGTACATGGGTCGCATCATATGGGTTGTAACCCGTATCGTATGGCAGCAGAGAATAAAGCGCTGCAGGATAAATACCAATACCAATACATAGACAGGCAGCGATAAACATTGCTGTTAACATATTGAGCGGTGGATCGTTGGCTCGAATACCCGAGTCATGGGCAAAGAAGGCAAAGTAAGGGATTTTGATCCCCGCGTGATGAAAAACACCTGCTGACGCAAACAGTAGCATTAACCAGACCCAGTCATGGCCAGTTTCCATTGCGGCAGACATCACCATGGATTTACTGACAAAACCGCTAAACAGAGGGAATGCAGAAATGGAGGCCGCACCAACAATACACAGTATCGTGGTTTTTGGCATGGTCTTATAAAGGCCGCCGAGATCGGAGCCATTTATACGCCCTGTCATATGCAGTACGGCGCCCATACTCATAAACAACAAGCCTTTAAAAATGACATCGTTAAAAGCATGAGACACAGCACCATTTAATGCCAGCGAAGTCCCGATCCCGATGCCGACGACCATAAAGCCTACTTGGTTAATCAAACTATAGGCAAGCACTCGGCGAAGATCGTTTTCAATCACCGCAAAGAAGATTGGGAAACAGGTCATTGTAGCGCCAATGTATATCAGCAACTCAGTGCCAGGGTAAGCCCGAGCAAGTGCATAAACCGCCACTTTAGTGGTAAATGCGCTGAGTAACACTGTACCGGTCGGCGTCGCTTCAGGGTAAGCGTCGGTAAGCCAAGTGTGAGCAAAAGGAAAAGCACACTTAATACCGAAGGCAATAAAGATAAGCCATCCTGCAATGCTATCTAGGCCGATATAGTCAAAGGCTAGGCTACCGGTTTCAGAGATATAAAACAGCGCACCTATCAGCAAAATAACCCCAGAGAGAACCTGCATGATGAGGTAGCGCATCCCCGCGCTATATGCTGCTGGAGTACGACGAGCCCAAACTAGAAATACTGAGGTAAATGCCAACAGCTCCCAGAACACAAACAAGGTAAGTAAATCACCCGCAAACACCGCACCAATAGCGCTACCTGCGTACAGCATAGCGGCAACTTGTTGCACTGTATCTTTAACGTGCAATGAGTAGACGATGCCAATAAATGCGGCAATATGGAAAATATAGCCAAACATCAGGCTTAATTTATCTGCGCGATAAGGGATTAATTCATAGTCTAAAAACATCAATTGCAAATGGACGCCTTCTGGCACAGTCCACAAATGCAATCCGCTGATCACTGGAATCGCTATCATCAAGGCACCGCGCAGCTTTCCACGAGTTGTAGCAGCAATCAATCCGCCAATGATAAACAGCACAAACGGCGGTAACTCAAGCATCCACATTGCGATCACCTTTATTGTTAGCTTCTTTGGCGTGGCCATCGCTGACGTCGACTATTTCAATTTTGCTATTATCAAGCTCTTCAACGGGTCCATAATAATCTTCTGGGCGCATCAAAAAGGTACGCATCCAGCTGGCGACTATGACCAAGATGACGCAGCCGACAAAGCCATAGATAGGATAAAACGCTGGCAGGTTTTCCCAGCTATGATAAACATGGCGATGAATAACAAAATCAAGTGCCACAAGCAATGCACAACAGGTATATAACAGGTATAAAACCCGCTGAATGTTTTTCGGTTTATCAAAGAGATATTGCTTCTCATTGTCCATGGCTAACTCCAGATACAGTCAAGATAGCTTTCGCCAACTCATAAACGGGCTGTGGATGGATGAACATAATCAAGCAGCCTAGGGATGTGATAATTAATGCGATTAATGAAGCCATTGGTGCTTCTTTAATATCTGTACTTGATGACTTATACCCTTTACCGGGGAAAAACGCATGGTAAGGAATAGGTAGTAGGTAGGCGATGTTGAGTAATGAACTGAGCATTAAAGCAACCATGACAACCCAATAGCCGGTTTCAATAGTGCCCATCAATAGGAACCATTTACTCCATGTCCCTCCGGCTGGTGGAACGCCGATAATGCTAAGGCTGGCAATAAAAAAAGCGCCCATGGTGATTGGCATGGCAAAACCTAAGCCGCGCATTTCGCTTACCTTAGATTTATGGCTAGCCACCAAAATGGCGCCAGCACAAAAGAATAGGGTAATTTTGCCAAAGGCATGGGAGGCAATATGCATTGAACTACCAATCACACCCGATGAAGTAGCTAGCAGTGTCCCAATAGTGATATAGCCGAGTTGGCTCACTGTTGAGTAGGCCAATCTGGCTTTTAAGTTGTCTTGTCGCATCGCCACGATTGAAGCTAAGAGCACTGAAAGGGTAGCTAAATAAAGTAAAAATTCAGTAGTTGGTAATTGGGGGAGTAGGTCGAGTCCAAAAATGAAAATACACACCTTCAATACCGTAAATACCCCTGCTTTTACTACCGCTACAGCATGAAGCAGGGCGCTGACCGGTGTTGGTGCCACCATCGCTGCGGGTAGCCAGCGATGAAATGGCATAATGGCAGCCTTACCAATGCCAAATATAAATAGCATTAGGATTATGCCTGCAATGGTGGTATCCACATCGGCATCAAATACGCCGCCTGCTGTAAATTCAAGGGTGCCAGTCACAAACCAAGTTAAGATGATGGCCAGTAAGAAAAAGGCGATAGAGGTAGTGAGCAAGATACCGAGGTAGACACGGCCACCTTGTTTGGCCTTGTCTGTACCTGCGTGAGTCACCAGCGGATAGGTTGATAGAGTGAGCACTTCGTAAAAGATAAACAGAGTAAACAGGTTGGCTGAAAAGGCGAGCCCCATCACTGCACTAATCGCCAAAGCGAAACAGATATAAAAGCGAGTTTGGTTATCCTCATTATGGTCACGCATATAGCCGATGGCGTAAATGGTGGTGATTAGCCAAAGAAAACTGGCAATGAGAGCAAACAGCATACCGAGCGGTTCTACGACAAAACTCACCTCTAAATCAGGCATCAGCTCCCACCATGAGACCTCAATACTGGCACCAGCCATGAGGGCTTGGTAGATATTGATTACGCAGTAAAGCACCATAAGGCTGATACTGATGGTGATAGCCTCACGCAGGTTAGGTTTCTTTCCTGTTGCTGCAATTGCAAAGGTTGCCAGTAAAGGCAATAAGATAGTTAGCTGTAACATCAGCGGCAAAGATGGATTCATGGGGTTATTCCAAACAAACTTTGAGAAGCCGCCTGTGCAACTTGCACGCTTAGGCGAGTATCTATACCGAAATAAATATTAGCGAAAATGAGCGCCCAAATAGGGGCGAGGAAGGTCCAAGGCGCCTCTTTGACAGTTTCACACCCATTAAGTGGCGGCTTGAAGTAAGCCATTTCTACAATACGCCAGATATAGATAATCGCCAGCAGTGATCCCAATAGAATAAGAACGGCCACTGGCCACATACCAGCCTCAACACTGGCGATAAGCAGATACCATTTACTGACAAAACCGACGGTCAATGGCACACCAATCAAACTGAGCCCACCAATAACGATGGCTGACATGGTCAATGGCATTTGTTTACCTAGGCCTTGGAACTGTTTGAGCTGGACGCTGCCAATGCGGTACATTACAGCGCCTAATGCTAAAAACAGCGCGCCTTTCATTAAGGCATGGTTAAACAAATGTAGTAAGGTGGCCATAATGCCGGTACTGGTATTAATCGAGTAGCCAATGATCATATATCCCACCTGAGCGATACTTGAGTAAGCTAAGATGTGTTTCACATTTTGCTGATAAATAGCCGTGATAGATGCGGCAAAAACACCTATAAGACCAAGCACCATTAAAATACTTTGCAGGGGCAGGGTGGTGAATGAGAAAGAGATGCCAAGTACGGTAAAAGTAAAACGAATGAGCAGATACACAGCAACCTTAGTTGAGGTTGCTGCTAAAAATGCTGTCACAATTGAAGGTGCATAGGCATAAGCATTAGGTAGCCACAGGTGCAGTGGAAATAACGCCAGCTTTAAGCAGATCCCGACAATTAAAAAGGCGAATGCTGCAAATACTGTACGGGTGTGGCCAACATCAACTAACCTAACAGCTAAATCGCTCATGTTTAGCGTGCCCGTCATTTGATAGAGCATGCCAATACCAATCAAAATAAAGGTGGCACCAATGGTACCCATTATCAGGTATTGGTAGGCAGCCCACAGTGCTCGTCTATCTTTACCCAAGGCAATTAAGGCATAGGAGGACAGTGAGGAAATCTCTAAAAATACAAATACATTAAAGGCATCACCGGTTGCCACAATGCCGAACATGCCGGTTAAAGACAGCAGGTATAAGCTGTAAAATAAGGTGTGGCGGTCTTCGTCTAACTCTTTTTGTATGCTGGTGTTAGCGGCAAACAACACCACAGTACCTATGGTGGAGATGATTAGCAGTAAAAAGGCGTTCAGCTTATCGATGCGATATTCAATGCCCCAAGGTGCTTCCCAACCCCCAAGTTCATAGGTAATGGTGCCAGACTTCATGACCTCAATTAGTAATATTATGCTGTTGATACAGGTAGCACTGCACACCAATAAGGCAAATATCCACACAAGTTTGGAGCGATTTAGGAACCAGCATAGCGGGGCTGCCATTAGCGGCACCACAACTTGTAAAACAGGCAGGTGAGCTAACACTATGATTCGTCCTCGTTGAGCTGATCTTGTTTTTGGATCTCATCTTCTTCTATACAGCCATAGGCTTCTTTGATTCTGATCACCAGTGCTAGACCAAGCGCTGTGGTCGCAATACCCACCACAATGGCAGTTAGAATTAACACATGGGGCAGCGGGTTAGAGTAATCACTGATCCCTTCAGCCAATATCGGTGCGCTACCACGCTCGACCATGCCGACACTGATATAAAAAATAAACACTGAGGTTTGAAAAATGGTGAGTCCAACTAACTTCTTAACCAAGTTTCCATGGGCGATAACGATATAAAAGCCAATCATCATCAACAATACGACGATCCAATAGTTATAGAGTCCGAGAAACATCCTGCTCCCCTTTTTTATCTGAGCTGTTTTTCTCAGCTTGAATTTGAGCCTGAGCTTGTCTGCGGCCATCAAAGTTGAAAAAGATGCTTAACATCACCGAAGCGACAGTGATGCCCACGCCTAATTCAATCAGCAGTATGCCTAAGTGCTGGCCATCAATCGGATTTTCAGCCAGTACGTTGTAATCTAAGAAGTTAGCCCCATTGATCATGGAAACAACTCCGACACTGGCATAGAGCAAAAGCCCAACAGCAGCAAGCAATTGAATTAGCGCCGGATTAAATACCTTTTTAGCGGTATCTAAACCAAATAGCATGGTATAAAGAATAATCGCAGCAGCGAAGATAACACCTGCTTGAAATCCGCCACCAGGCCCAAAGTCACCATGGAATTGTACATACAGTGCAAATAACAAGATTAAAGGAATAAGTGTTTTACTGACGATGCGCACCACCATGTGGCGCTCATGCATTTGTTCTTCTGTTGGCTCTTCAGATTGAATTTTTTTACGGCGACGAGGCAGTGATAACAGCGAAAGCACGCCAATACCTGCGGTAAAGATAACGGCTACTTCACCTAAAGTATCAAAGGCTCGGTAGCTCCCTAATACTGACGTCACAATATTAGGCACACCTACCTCGTCCATCGAGTCATGAATATAGCGCGGGGCAACATGTTGATGCACTGGCGCATCAACAGTGCCAAAATAAGGCATATCTAGGGTACCGTAGATCAGCATGCTACCAGTGACGAGTACAACAAACAGTGCAAGAAAGGGTTTATGCCGCTTTGGCGCCTCTTTTCGGCCAGTCATGGTAATGGCGGCTAGCATGAGTAAGCCTGATATTCCTGCACCTACAGACGCTTCGGTAAAGGCAACATCTACAGCGTCGAGTACCACAAAGAAACAGGCTGATAATAAGCCATAAATTCCGGTTAACATGACGACCGCTAATAGATCTCTCATGCGAACGATAGCGATGGCGATGACCACTAAAAAGATTAATAGTATTACATCTACTAAGGCTTCGATGGCTTGTTTCCTCCCTGAGGATCAGGCTTATCTTTTTGCGGTAATAGGCCATTATGTAATGCCGCTTTTGCTAAGGCATGACTAGCAGAAGGGTTGATAAAGAGTGTGAATACTAAAATCAATACCAACTTAATGAGTACTAAACCATTTGGGCTTTGCAGCATTAACCCTATCAGGATTGAGCTTGCACCTAAGGTATCGGTTACGCTTGCAGCGTGCATTCGGGTGTAAAAATCAGGGAAACGAATAATCCCTATACCACCAGAAAAACAAAGGAAGCTACCAATTAGCAGGCATAAACCACTGCTTATTTCGAGTAAGAGATTCATTTCTTCCTCTTCTTGGTTAAATGAGATTTATAGGGGGTCACTTTGAACTCGGCTGAGTCTGAATAGCGTAAAACGCCGATGACGCTGATAAAGTTAATGAGGGCATAAACAAGGGCGATATCGAGAAACTCTGGGCGTCCCATTAAAAAGCCCAATAGCGAAATAAGCAGTATGGCTTTAGTACCAAAAGAGTTGAAAGCTAATATTCGATCATAAAGCGTCGGGCCGGCAATACAGCGAATGATTGCCAGTAACATAACAACGAGAATAGCGATGGTGGCAGTAGCTAACATTAGTCTTCAAGCTCCCTTACCCGGCGGTCCATCTCTCCGGCTTTTAGTGCGTCGATACCATCTTTATGTAAAGCATGAACAGTAAGCTTGTCATCAATTAAGTCTATCGCTACTGTGCCAGGGGTTAGGGTAATGGAGTTGGCGTAAATGACTTTATTAATATCTGAGCATTGGCGAGTGTCTATGGTAGTGAGTGTTGAAGAGATACTGCTGTTACCCAGCCAGATATGTTTAACCACACTAATATTAGATAAAATAACTTCTTTCACTAACCATATCGTATAGCCTGGCATATTGGCATTTAGACGGATTGGGTGCGTTTCTTGGTCGATAACATCCATTTTTTGGGCAATATAAAGCACCAGCATGATTGAGCCTGCACCCAGTGATAATAAAAGCGGGTTAGTGTAATTTGAGTTAATCCACCAAAATAGGGCTAAGGTTAATAACAGGCTAAGCCTATGGCTTGGAACAACGCCGCTTTTATTTTTTTGTGTCATATTATTTAATGCTTCGTGTTAGTTAACTCCAGTACAAAACCTGGCGAGTTTTAAGATTATTATGGTTAGCTTTTTACTCGTTAATCATTTTGCTCGCATGACGATTCATCAGCTAATGCTTGATATACTTGCCTGTGAAGGTCATTAAAAGAATCTGTAGATGGAGACAGTTGGTTAATTGTTCGATCGACTATCTGCTGAACCAGTTGTTCTCGAGTTACATCAGAGGGTATACATACGATTGTAGGTAGCTTTTTGGATGTCTGTGTACCAACTCGAGTACGGTAAGCTCTGTCAGCAAATCCTTCGGTATTGTTTCTAAGTTCGTATTGCTGACTCGTATTTAATGCACCAGCAAGAAAGCCCTGAATATAGTAAGTACATGGCATAGCCGAAATGGTGGCTGATTCGTTATTTAGCGACTTACAAGATGATAGAACAAGTTTTTCTTCATTTTTAGCGTTATTTGAGGATGCGGAAAGCGAAAAAGTAACACTGAATGTAAATAGTACTAAGAGCTTTATGAGCGACATATAACCTCCTTTTATAATTCTATTAATTTTAATATCACCTAGTGAAATATTTCAGTGCAGTACTCTTTAGGCGACTTTGTTTAGCTTCGTATCATGCATTTCTTGCTTGCAATGATATTTCAAGATTATTACGTTGCGCAAAGCTGTTGCTAGCAACATGCTGATTACTTTTTGCTAACCAATACTCTTTATTTATAACATGAATTATCCAAATTTAAATGCTTAGTAAGTGTAAACTGTATATTTTTTTGATTTTGAGCAGGTTACACCAGTTATAGAAAGGCTCTAGCAAGGGCTACGCACTTGGTTATTGCTAATTTTACTCAGTTAAAGTTTTATATGACTTGTGGCTTTAGTGAGTATGTAAGTTTGAAAATAGAGTGGGGTTATTAGCTTGGTGAAGCTAACTTCTAGATCTAGTACTGGCTGACTGCCAATGGGTTTTTAACCGCTTCAAATTGCAACCTTTTTAAGCGCTTAGCCCCATCAATGAGTTTGAGAATAGGCTTCGGTGTTTAACTGACTTAGCTTGATAATACCTATGGTATAAAGGCGTTAAAGGTACCCTGTTGACGCATAAATT
>NZ_JBFRKG010000002.1:0-52431 GCF_041469325.1 Shewanella sp. 10N.286.51.B8 | reverse complement strand
ATCAACGGCCTGTCACGCCGGGGGCGAGGGTTCGTCTCTTGATAAGAGTAAGTCCGCTCCGCCAACATTACGATAAGCCCTGCTAGCAATAGCAGGGCTTTTTCGTATCTGTTATTTAAAGAATGAATAATAGTGACCTGCTAAAGTAGTTTGCTAAAGCAGCGGTAATTCAGTTGCTTAGACGCTTGATTAGAGATCAACGGCCTGTCACGCCGGGGGCGAGGGTTCGTCTCTTGATAAGAGTAAGTCCGCTCCGCCAACATTACGATAAGCCCTGCTAGCAATAGCAGGGCTTTTTCGTATCTGTTATTTAAAGAATGAATAATAGTGACATGCAAAAGTAGTTTGCTAAAGCAGCGGTAATTCAGTTGCTTAGACGCTTGATTAGAGATCAACGGCCTGTCACGCCGTGGGCGAGGGTTCGTCTCTTGATAAGAGTAAGTCCGCTCCGCCAACGTAAAGACGAAAGCCTATACAGCAATGTAGAGGTTTTTTTCGTTTTGTAATTTAATTATTTTCAGCTTTATATTGATAAAGAAAAAGAATGTTAGCTGAGTTGTCTGTGCCTTTAGAATATGACTTTTTCGTTGTCGAATTCAATTAAATATCTGCCGCTGAGTAGAACTATATTATTGAAATTATGTTTCTATGAAGTTTTATCATCGTAAGCCAATAGTAGTTACAGTATCTCGATCAGTTTATCAAGCCTATTTCAACCGTTTGCACTGTTTTAAGTAAAGAACAGTACCCTCAACTGTAACCCTCCCTTAAAACAGCATGCCAATATCAGTATCTTATAAAATCATACAAATATTTAAGTGGTTTTTTATCAGTTAAATGATCTAGCTAGCAGATCCGCGGTTTACTGATTTATTAACTTTCTGTGTGGCTATATAATCAAATGTATATATAAGTGTAAAGTCCAATAAGTAGGTTCTTTTTAGCAATGCATACAACTCAAAATATCAAAGCTTATTGGCAAAAAACCTTAGATATAACGGCAAAAGCACTGAGTACTGATGTGTGTGCCTTTTTGTTAGATGCTCAGCAGATGATGCGTTATGTGGCATGTAATGAAGAAATCATCGATAGAGATTTACGCGAATTACAGCAAATTACCACTCCAGTCATCAATAATATTCCTTTATCGGAATTAGCCACTAATCAAGTCATATCAATAACCCATAAACAAAAACAATATAGTATCCATCTGCAACCTCTTGTTGATGATTACGGTAAACAACTGGGCTGCTTTTGTGCGATTTATTCTAAATTGTTATCTAAAGATTTTAACTTAGCTTTAATTAATCTCACTGTTGATAGCCTGGAACACTCTTTATCTAAGCTTCACTCCCAACAGGAACAATATCAATCCATTAACTTACAGAATTTCATTGATGCTTTTAGTGAACATATTTGGGTAAAGGATCTTGACGGTAAGTATATTGTTTGTAATCAGAGTATAGAAAAAGCTTGGAATAAAAAGACGGGTCAAATAGTCGGTAAAATGGACCATGATCTATTTGATGTTGAAACAACAAAGCTTTTTATCGAGACCGATAACAGTGCGATTTTGGCAAGAAAACCGATTGTAGTGTCTGAGTGTGAAGGCACAGATCCAAACAATAACCGTCACTGGTTAGAAACGGTTAAAGCGCCATTAATCGATAATACAAATACTATCCAAGGCGTTATCGGTATTACCCGAAATATTGGTCGGCATAGACAAAATGAAAAACAATTGTTACTGGCCGAAAGTGTGGTTGAGAACACGATTGATGGTGTATTAGTTACCGACAGAGATGGCAATATAACTGAAGTTAATAGTGCATTTTCCAATATTACCGGCTTTGAACGTGAAGAGGCTATAGGTCAAAATCCACGTATTTTAAATTCCGGCAAACATGATGCTGAGTTTTTTGCCAAAATGTGGAATACTTTGCTAGTAAAAGGTAAGTGGCGTGGCGAAATTTGGAATAAAAGAAAAAACGGTAACATATTCCTCCAAGGAGCTACCATTAATGCGGTTTATGGCCAAGATGATACTATTAATTTTTTCGTAGCTGTATTTTCAGATATATCAAAGCAGAAAATTAACGAAGAAAAGCTCGAGAATTTAGCTTATTACGACAACTTAACCCAATTACCTAATCGAATTTTATTACGGTCTAATTTACAAGTTCAAGTTGAGCATGCGGCAACTAAACAATCTCAACTTGCTGTTATAATGTTCGATATTGATTTTTTCAAACATATTAACGACAGTTTAGGTCACGAGGTGGGTGATAAACTATTAGTTGAAGTCGGCCGCAGATTATCCAATATCAGTCATGATCATTGTACTGTTGGCCGCCTAAGCAGTGACGAGTTTGTGCTTGTTTTAAATGATAATACTCAGAGTGATATGGTGGCATCCCGTGTAAATCATATTAAGTCTCTAATAGAGCAGCCATTTAGATTTGATGACAGTTCTTTAATTCGAATTACCGTGAGTATGGGCGTTTCAGTTTTCCCCCATGATTCTGTAAATAGCGAAAACTTATTACAAAATGCCGATACAGCGTTACATATAGCAAAACAAAGTGGTCGTAATACAGTAACCTTTTACGATTCAGCTATGACAATGAACTCAGTAGCGCATTTGAAAATCCAAAATGCTTTACACGAAGCCATTCAAGAGCAGCATTTTCATTTAGTTTATCAACCTAAATTATCGTTGAGTAGTGGTCAATTGGTGGGACTAGAGGCGTTGATCCGATGGGAGCATCGGGAGTATGGTTTTATTTCACCAGCTGAGTTTATTCCTATTGCTGAAAAAACCGGTTTAATTCACGAAATTGGTTTAGTAGTACTTCGAATGGCTTGTCTTCAAGGCAAGCAATGGCTTGATAATGGCTATCATTTTGGTCGGATTGCCGTTAACGTTGCCAGTATACAATTTCAGCGCAGTAATTTTATCGACAATGTCGCAATGATTTTGCAAGAAACTGGAATGCCTGCTAGTTGTCTTGAGTTAGAGATGACTGAAAGCTGCATGATGTATGAACCTGAAAAAGTGATCAGTGATTTAAAACGCTTGGGGGACATGGGAATTCAATTATCTGTTGATGATTTTGGAACCGGTTATTCATCGTTAAGTTACCTTAAAAAGTTACCTATTAATGTGCTTAAAATCGATCAGTCTTTTGTCTGCGATATTCCATTTGATAGTCATAATACCGCAATAGCCAAAGCTATTATTGTGTTAGGTCATGCACTTAATCTCGACATCATTGCTGAAGGGGTAGAAACTAAAGAGCAAGCGGCTTTTTTATTGGAAAATGGCTGCGATCAAGCACAAGGTTATTATTTTAGTCGTCCGCAATTAGCATCAACACTCACGCCTCTCTTAACAAACAGTAAATAAAAGTCCTTAAATTTTGTTTATAGGCGATTATTTAAGGACTTTACTGTAATAGAAAAGTCCACTTTTAAACTGATTTATGCGTATATATCTATTGTGTTGCTGATATCATTTTCGGTTGAAGTGTTTGCTATTTCAGTTAACGTTATTAGAAATACGTCTCCCATATCATCTTTTGATAAGGTTTCAGCCATAGGTTTTAGCTCATCTAACGCTAATTTCAAAGACTCATGCTGCTCTGGGGTTAATGCACTTAACATTGATGAAATATCAGCTTGTTGTTCTTCAGTTAAGGTCGATACTGCTTTTTCTAGTCCTGGTGGAGTGCTTCCAGGTGGCGGTGGACCTTGTGGTCTTTCAGGCTTGCTGCTTGATTGCGTGTTTAGCTGACTTTGTTGTGCCGAGATGTTATTGCTCATTAAGACTTGCATATCAGGCTCCTATTTATTGACCACGTTTTTGTTTATGTTCTGGCGGTGTGTGGTTATTAGGTACAGCAACGAGTTCTTCATCGATTAAAATACAGGTGGCTTCGATTTCATCGCCTTTTGGCGTCGTGAAGCTAACTTGATCTTCAGCGTTTTTATTTTCACAGATTGCATAAGCTTCTTGTGGTGGTTTACGCATTTGACGGTTTTTTTCTTGTGCGATGATATTGGCTGACATCAATGTCAGTAAAGGAATAAGGGCAAGTAAAGAGGCTATTCTTTTCATTTTTAATCCATCCTAGTGATAACGATATGACTTTTTATTAAAGCCTTTGTTTGATTCATCATTAGGTTAGCAATTAAATATGCAGTAATTGTGCAGATTTCATGGAGATTACAGCCAAGTCATTGTTGTTGCTAGTTTGCAGCCTTGTAGGTCGATATACTTAGTTTATGAAAATATCAAAGAAATTATTTTTAGCCTTTGTGGGCTTAACTAGCATAGTGTTACTTGCGACGTTATCGTTAGCAAGGTGGAGCTTTGATCAAGGCTTTCTAAATTATATTAATACCCTAGAACAAGAACGTTTAGCTCGTTTATCAACTGCAGTGGCTGATTTGTATCAGCAGTCAGCTTTTAATTGGAGTAACATTAGCTTAGACCAATATAAGCAATTACTCAGACTACATTCACCAGGGCCGGCTCCAAGGCATTTGGGGCGAAATGATTCATTGTCGAATAGGCAAGGTATACCACACCCAGATCGAAGACCGCCACACTTATCTGAACATCGAAAACCCGCTAAAGGCTTTGAGCCAGAACACCGGCAACCGCCGCCTCATAAAAGACCCGACAGCAAAAGAAGGGATAGAGAGGTGAAGCCTCAGGTGCGCTTTGGACCTCCTACAGCAATTTACAACTTAGAGAATAAGTTACTTGCCGGCGTGGCTATCGATGACCGTAATAAGGCAACTTATGTTCCTGTTACCTATAAAGGAGAGCTTATTGCTAAGTTATATAGCTCACCAATCGTTAAGGTTAATAGTGAATCTGCAGCTATTTTTTCGCAACAACAGCTTTGGACCACACTCTGGATAGGTTTGGGCTGCTTGTTATTGGCAAGTATTATTTCATGGCTGTTAGCTCGGTTCTTATTAGTGCCAGTGAAAGAGGTGGTGAAAGGTATTTCCTTTCTTTCAAAGGGGAATTACAACGAACGTTTTACTCAGCAACGTCAAGATGAATTAGGTCAATTAATGAATGACATTGACCATTTAGCGATGATTTTAGATAAAAACCGTACTGCAAAAAATAGATGGTTTGCCGATATATCACATGAGCTTCGAACCCCCTTAAGTATTTTGTGTGGTGAAATTGACGCCATTAAAGCGGGAATTCGTCAATTTGATCAACAACAACTTGAGTCACTAGAGCAAGAAGTCATGCGCATCAAACATCTAGTCGATGATTTGTATCAGCTGTCTTTATCTGATGTCGGTGGACTTAAATACAATATCCAACCGATGGATCTCACTGAGTGCATTTCAGAAACAATAGCCTCATTAGGCAATAAAATTTCTGCTAAAGGGTTAGGCTACCGTTTTAACCATATTGAGCCGGTATTAATCAATGCTGATAAAATGAGAATTCAGCAACTAATTTCTAATGTTTTATTAAATTCAGTCGCTTATACAGACTCTCCAGGTAGTATTGATGTCGATTTAATTCAGCAAAATACCAAGGTGCTGATATTAATTAATGATACTAAACCTTCAGTAGCGACAGACGATTGCGAGCTACTATTTGAGGCGCTTCATCGACAAGATAGCTCTCGGGTGCGCCGCAGTAATGGCGCAGGCCTTGGACTCACGATTTGCCGAAATATTGTAGAAGCCCATAAAGGGACAATTACCGCAAGGCCTTCTAATCTTGGCGGTTTATGTATTGAGATTGTATTGCCATTGGCCTAGCTACTTGGCTGTTGTTACAAGTAACGGAGTATTCATAGACCATGAATAATCATTATCAAAATAAACGCGTATTGATTGTAGAGGATGAGCCCAAAATAGCCCAAGTGCTTGTGGATTTTTTAACCCTTGAAGGCTTTGTCACTACGGTTTTACACGATGGGCTTGATGCTGTCGCAAGGATCCAAAATGACGCTATTGATTTTGTCATTTTAGATTTAATGTTACCGCACAAAGATGGCTTGACTATCTGTAAAGAAGTGCGGTCATTTTCAAACGTGCCTATTTTGATGTTAACTGCGCGCGTTGAAGAGATTGATCGTTTAATTGGCTTAGAAATTGGCGCTGATGATTATGTCTGTAAACCTTTTTCAGCAAGGGAAGTGGTAGCAAGGGTTAAAGCAATTATTAGACGAATGGAGCCTAGCGCTCAACTTGCTGAAGATGAAATAGCCTATAAGCATCTAGTGATAAATCTTGAGCGTTTTAAATGCCACGCTGCTAGCGTAGAGGTCGATTTAACCCCCGTTGAGTTTAGGCTTTTGCATACTATGCTTAAAAGACCGGGCGTGGTGCATTCCCGTGATAGTTTAATGCAAGTTTGCTATGTCGATGACCGCGTTGTGAGCTCTCGCACCATTGACAGTCATATCAAAAACTTACGTTCAAAATTATTACTCAATAATAAACAAGCTGATTTACTGCACTCTATTTACGGTGTGGGTTATAAAATTGAGTAGTTTTCCTTTTACCCCTATTAATTGTGCTTATGAGTTTTTTACTATATTTGCTGATGTTTCTCGCGCCTTGGTCTGCTTTTGTTTAGAATAGCTTTAATTTTAGGATCCCCTTAGCCATCGCTATTTGGGACACTTTTAAACTGAGACGGACTGTTTTTCTGTCTAGGAGCTTGAATGCAACTGTTTGTAAAAGATTTAACCGTAATCGACTTTTCTTATTTATGTCCAATTCGGGGCATGGTGGGCGAAAGCTGGATTGTTGATGTATTGCTTGATGGTGGTTTAGATGAGCAAAATATGGTGCTCGATTTTTCTAAAGTTAAAAAGACCATCAAAAGCACCATTGATGATGTAGCAGATCACCGACTATTAATACCTACCGCATGCAGTGACGTTCGTTGGCAGCAGCAGGGCGACAGAGTATGGATGGATTTCACCAGTCAGCAAGGTGATATTCATCTGGCATGCCCATCACAAGCCTTTGCGCTTATACCTACTGAAGTTATCGATTTTGAAAGCGTTAATGCCTTTTTAATTAAAGCATTACGTCAGGCACTGCCTGATAATGTTCAAGGCATTAGCTTAACTTTGCGCACCGAAGTGCTTGAAAGCCCTTATTACCACTACACCCATGGTTTACGAAAGCATGACGGTAACTGCCAGCGTATTGCTCACGGTCACCGTAGCCCTATAACTGTGTTTGAAAACGGCATTGCTGCGCCTAAATGGGATAAATACTGGGCCGATCGCTGGCAAGATATTTACTTGGGCAGTGAAGAAGATGTTGTCTCTGTGCACGCCTTAGCATTATCACCGCAAACCCGTATCTCTGATGACAGCCATTTGGGCTTTCATTATCAAGCCCCACAAGGTGACTTTCAATTGGCAATGCCCAAAGCGAATTGTGACATCATTCCCCACGACACCACCGTTGAGTTGTTAGCACAATTTATTGCTGACACTATGGCTGCTAAATCTCCAGATTCTGTGTTCAAAGTCATTGCCTTTGAAGGTGTGGGTAAAGGCGCCATCGCCGTTAAGTAAACTTAGCATTTTGAGTGTGAGCTGAATTAGCAAGGATTAAGGTTATTTATATGTTTTTGAAGGGATTAAAACTATCTTCATTGGTTATGGTTACGCTGTTTTCTGTTGCCAGTTATGGCAGTATTAATTTACAAGGCAAGTTAGAGCAAGGCGCGTTAGTGCGTGGCACTGTTCCTGCTGGTAGCGCAGTCAAGCTTAATGGCGAAGTGGTAAAAGTGACTCCAAAAGGCCAATTTGCTATTGGTTTTGAGCGCGAAGCAAAAACAGAGCAGCTGCTAGAAGTGACTTATCCTGATGGGTTAACACAACTTAAACCACTGACAATTGCGAGCCGTGAATATAAAATTGATCGCTTAACCGGCATTAGTAAAAAAATCATGCAGCCAGATCCTGTGGCGCAAGCTAGAGCTGCAAAGGACTCAAAGCAAACTCGCGCCGCACGTAATGTGTTCAGTGAGCAAGATGCCTTTATGCAAGCGTTTATCTGGCCGGTAACTGGCAGGATTTCAGGGGTTTATGGTAGTCAGCGAGTTTACAATGGTAAGCCGGGTAACCCGCATTATGGTGTAGATGTTGCCCGTCCTACGGGAACGGTTGTCGTGTCTCCGGCTGATGGGGTTATTACCTTATCAGTGCCAGATATGTTCTATTCAGGTGGCACGTTAATCATTGACCATGGATATGGTATTAACTCGACTTTTTTACATCTGAGTAAGTTATATGCCAAAGAAGGTGATGTGGTCACTCAAGGCCAACCACTAGCTGAAATAGGTGCAACAGGGCGGGTGACTGGACCGCATCTCGATTGGCGTTTGAACTGGTTCCAAAAGCGTCTGGATCCCGTGTCAATTGTGCCGTCAATGGAGAGTGTGCTTGCGGCTGAAAACAAGGCTAAAACCGCAGAAAAGCAATAAGCCAATATTACGACAAATAACCCTTCTTAAACAGGGCTGGTACTTAAAGCCGTTATGTTAATAACGGCTTTTTTATGCCGTTTTAATTTAGCTCGCTCGCAATAATGGCTTCGATCCCTAATGGATGCACTTTGACGCAAATGCCCTCGGCTTTAAAGGCAATTGTGGGATTGGCTAAGCGTTCATTATCCCCTTTAGGCGAGCTTTGCTTAACTTTAATGGCTGTTTCACCAGCGATGATAGGGGCGAGTGTCGGTACTTTTTCAACTAACTCGGTAACTAATTGCTCGCAGGTTTGTGCAGTAGAAGGCATGACTAGCTCAACATGTTCCCAGCCTTCAACGGGATAGCTTTTATCTGATGGGTAGGGCAGCTCAACACAAGTAACGTTTTTATCTGCCAGTGTCAGTGGCTGGGTCAGTTTAATGATCAATATCGGTCGGCCGTTAATCATATTATTCGAAATCACTTCACCGTGCTCACTGAATTGCTCTGTGAGTAATTTTGCTTTATCTGCGTCATTGACTCTTAAAGCGCAGTGATCACATTCAAGAGACAGTTTATCTAAACCAAGTTGGCTAATGAAGGCCTCAATGCGTGCGCTAAATTCTGGCCAAGTTTCTATTAAATAAGGGTAATTCATCGGTAGTATCCGTTTGTATAGGCTGGAGTATTAGTCGCACTCAACCGCTATCACGATATTGTTAATATTATTAAGCTGTGAAGGTTAAGGCCAAATTTCGATTGGGGTGCCTTCTTCGATGACTCGCCACAACTCATCCATTTCTTTATTAGTCACCGCAATACAGCCGTTAGTCCAATTGTATTGCTGAGCTTGTTCAGGGGGTAATTCTGAGTTGGGGTTTTGACCGTGGATCATAATCATGCCGCCAGGACTAACACCTAGGGCATTGGCACGTAATTTATCTTCTTCATTAGGGTAAGAAATATGAATTGATTTATAAAATGCACTGTCTGACTTTTTATAGTCTAAAACATAGCGGCCTTGGGGAGTGCGTTGATCGCCTTCTTTAAATTTATGGCCTTGTGGGGCATCGCCCATGGCAATTTGATAGGTTTTTAATACCTTGCCTTGCTGGTAGATAGACATTTTAGCTTCTGACTTGTTCACAACAACTAAATCAACTTTTGCTTGAGTTAATTTATCAACAGACGCAAGAACCGTACTAGACTGTAAAATGACGATAAAAATAAGGGATTTAACCAAGCGCATGCAGACTCCAAAAAAGCAGGATTTTCTAATTTGTTTTATGTTAATAATGTTAACATGAGTATCAGTTCAAAATATGCTTCGCATAAAAATGATTAGAGCAGATATCGTTAGTGATAATACCTTACTTTTTCCTTAGGGCGGTATTAAATTTAAGTGGATTGTAGAGTAACCCATGACGTTAGAAGATAAACACGATAACCATTATAAAAAGCAAATCCGAACCATTATATTTGGTACCGACACCCCTTTGGGTAAAGGCTTTGATATAACACTGATTATTTGTATTTTACTCAGTGTAACGCTGATTGTCTTAGACACGATAGATAGCGTTCATGCTCAGTATGGCCAAGCGATTTATTACGCTGAATGGGGGTTTACTTGGTTATTTACCTTTGAGTATTTGCTGAGAATATACGGCTCACTTAATCGCTGGTCCTATATGCGTAGCTTTTATGGCATTGTGGATTTAATGTCAATTCTGCCAAGCTTTTTAGCGCTGATTATCCCAGGAGCCAATATTTCATTGGCCTTTAGAGTATTACGGTTATTCAGAATTTTCAGAGTGTTAAAGTTATTACGCTATTTAAGTGAAGGCAATATTTTACTTAAGGCGATGATCCACGCTAGACGCAAAGTCTTCATCTTCTTCTTTTCAGTGAGTCTGATTATTATGGCGCTGAGTGTGGTGATGTATGTGGTTGAGGGGCCAAGTAACGGGTTTACTTCGATCCCTAAGTCCATGTATTGGACTATCGTTACCATAACCACGGTTGGATATGGTGATATCACTCCGCAAACCAATTTAGGCCAAGCCATTGCATCGCTGACCATGTTGATAGGTTATTCTATTATTGCGATACCAACTGGAATATTAACTGCTGAAATTTCCCATGAAATGGGCGCAGAAAGAGAACTGAATAAAGATTTAAGAAAATGCAGTAACTGCGGCGCTCGTGGTCATCAATTACATGCATTGTTTTGCCATCACTGTGGCAGTGAGTTAGAAATCAGCAACCTTGAAGGGGAGTCATGACCGAAGCTAAATTTGTTCAAGGGCCAATATTTCGTCATATATTGGTTATGAGCTCCACCGCCGCAGTGGGAATTTCTGCGCTGTTTGTGGTGGATTTATTAGATATCTTTTTCCTCAGTTTGCTCGGTGAGTTGGAATTAGCTGCCGCCGTGGGTTATGCCGGGGCGATTTCTTTTTTTACGACTTCAATTGGGATTGGTTTATCCATTGCGCTTGGGGCGCTTGTCTCCCGTGCTGTTGGCGCTAAAAATATGGTGCTAGCTAAAAGAATGTTGCTTAACAGCGCGTTGATCTCTCTGCTAACCAGTATTTTTGTTGCGATTGTGGTGTTTATATTTATTCCCGAGTTACTGGCTCTCATTGGCGCAACGGGGAAAACAGCGGTGTTGGCGCAAAGTTATCTGCAAATTTTGGTGCCTTCTTTACCTTTTATTTGTTTAGCTATGGCGTTAGGTGGCGCTTTAAGAGCCATTGGCGATGCGAAATTGTCCATGTTGTCTACCTTAGCGGGTGGCGGTGTAAATCTGGTACTAGATCCGATATTCATTTTTGCCTTAGGGATGGGCATTGAAGGCGCAGCAATTGCCTCAGTTATTGCCCGAATTGCGGTATTTGTGGTCTCTGCCAGAGGGGTCATTGTGAAGCATAAGATGTTAGGTCAGTTTAACCGTCAGCATTTTGTTGAAGATATTAGCATTGTTTATTCCATTGCTCTGCCTGCGATGATTACCAATGTGGCGACACCAATTGGTAACGCGGTGGTCACTAAAGCGGTTGCTGATTTTGGTGACAGTTATGTTGCTGGTTGGGCGGTGCTTGGTAGGTTAATCCCCGTAAGCTTTGGGATGATTTTTGCTTTAAGCGGCGCAGTAGGGCCTATTATCGGGCAAAACTATGGCGCGCAAGAATTTGAACGAGTAAAAGAAAGCTTAACTAAGGCGATTCAATTTTGTTTTGTTTACGTGTTAGTGGTGTCGTTATTGCTGTTTTTATCCAGAAATGTGATTGTGTCAGCCTTTGATATGAAAGGTGACGCGGCAGATATTATTTTGTTTTTCTGTAAATACATTGCAATATTTTTCGTGTTTTCAGGGGTGTTATTTGTCGCTAATGCCGCATTTAATAATCTTGGTAAACCCAAATACTCAACTTTTTTTAACGTAGGTAAAGCGACCTTAGGCACCATTCCTTTTGTTTATTTTGGCGCGCAAATGGGCGGCGTATACGGCGTATTAATTGGTCAAGCGATTGGGTCTATTTTATTTGGTGTTGGCGGAGTGTGGTTGGGTTATCGTTTGGTTGATAAGCTTCAAGCGGCTTCACAAGGGCCTCAGCAGCTAATTAAGCCACAGACCATTGATGATGAGATTGAATTAGAAATGAGCCCGACCAGCTCACCGCAGTCGTCATCATATATTCAGTTAGCGCAATTAAACGAAGAGCCATTGTGTGAAGAGATTGTCCGTGATGGGGATTTAGATAACCCGCGAACGCCGAAAAGCTAGTGCATCACAGATTGACTCAAGTCGCTGTCTGAATGCTGCCTTGTAAAACTCAATGGGCAACAAGATGTAAAAAGCCCTCAACATAGTATGTTGAGGGCTTTTTTAATAATCTTTTTATAAAGGTCTTTTTATAAAAACCTTTGTGGCGATTAAGCTTGGGTATTTTCCTTGGCTTCAAGCACTTCAGCTGCAGAGTTGTTGTCTGCTGCTAACAATTGTTGCTCTTCTTCTAAAGCAATTCGCGCTCGCTCAGCTTTTGAAATATAGCCAACCTTTGGATTTTTTTGCGGATTATCCGGCGTAATTTTATTTTTTTTTGCTTTAGCCCGCTTGGCGGTCTTTTTTATCATTAGCTGTTTTCTGTTCATGATACTTGGTAACTCTTTTAAAAAGTGCCAGCTGGGCACGATTTGGAAAATAAAATTAGCTAGTGGTGCGCTAAGCTAAATGTCTTGAATAGCGCTAAGTTTAGCGCAATCTACTATGGGTATACAGTATAACTGCGTTATTTATTGATCTTGTGCTAGTTAGGCAGTTTGAATGTTAATGTAATTAACATTTAGGCACCGAAGGTTAATACTTACGGCTAAATTTCTGAATGTCGGCTGCAGTTGCACCATCATTGCATTCGCCTCGAATCTCACCTCTGCCTTCACTGACATTGCGATGAAGTACAATATAGCCTTCTTTACAGTAGCCATTCATATCGAGGGTTTTCTCTAGACCTAAATCCACCTGAGCACTCCATAGCGCCAAAAAGTCGGCTCGACGCTCCTGTTCTCTTGCATAACTGCGGGCATCTTGCTTACGGCGATCAACACGCTGCTGATGTGGCAGTGGATCTTCTATACCGCGGTCTGTTGCATTAGCGACCTTAGCTTTATAAGTAAATAGTTTGATGCCTTCCCCTTTTATTGATGAGCTAAAGGTATCTCTATATTTACCTGCGAATAATTCGGGATCGGGTGCTTGGGTTGCACATGCACTGAGGAGTAATGTACTGGTAAGCGTAAATAAAAACTTGAACACTAAATTAATCCTTCTGGATTTTATCTGTAAAAAATAGCTGTCAGATATTGGCGATGGATGATTGGGGGCTTGAGGCTGCTTGTTATCAAGGGCGTAAAACAAATGTACTGGCTTAAATCAATTCAAGCCAGCAGTTATCTCAATAAAAGCGCTTAAGCGTATTGTTTCGATAAATAAGCAATAATGTCCTTAGACTCATACATCCACTGAGTTTGACCATCTTGTTGTATTTTTAAACATGGCACTTTTAAGTGACCGCCTTCATTAACCAGTTGCTGTTTATGAACGTCTTGTTTGGCATCAACTGTAGCAATATTAAGGCCTTGGCGGCGAATTGAACGGCGCACCTTAACGCAAAAAGGACAAGCGGCATATTGATAAAGGGCTAACGACTTTGTTTGCTCATCAATTTTAGCTTGTTCAATGATAGGTCGCTGACGCTTTTTAGGAGGGAAAACAAAGTTAAGTAATAAGATGATACGGCCAAGGATCCAACGAATGGCAAACATACTGCTTCCTTAAATATTCAGTTTTAATAATTGATCTTGTTATTTTATGTAATGGATTAAACAGCTTTTGCGATAATCCATTTTTACCGCAATCCATTTTGTCACAGTTTACGTGATGTTTATCACAGAGAACAGCACTGTATCTATTACAGTGCTGTTCTAAAATGTTAGTGACGCTCTGTTTTGAATCGAATTTTACTTAGTTAGCATCCAGACTTAAGGTCGCTAAGGCCGCATTTTTGTCGGTATTGACTCTGCTTTCTAAAATAAACACTCGACTTGGGTCGATTTGAGCCTGCTCTACCAAAAAGGTTTTAACCGCGTTAGCACGTTGCTGAGCTAATTCGCCGAGTTCGTCTTCTGAGATATCTTGCTGATTAAGAGTAAAGTTATATAAAGCGATGTGCCAGCGAGTTTGAAGCTCGACACTGTCAATTTGTGGGTGCTCTTCACTAATGGCTTGTTTAATTAACTGCGGATCTAGTTGTAAATCTGATTGATATAAAGCTATTAATGCGTCAGTTAATGGCCCTTGCTGAGGGTATTGGCTAGCAGATAAATCCGCCGGTAATTCCTCTGCGGGTATTTGTGCTAATTGCGCCAGCTTTTGATGTAACTGCTGTACTTGCAAGGCTTGTTGGTCGTTAACTAAATCAACGTCACCTCTAACATTAAGCTTCAGTAGCGGTCTATCGTTAAGGGCCTTTGCCAGTGATGTTAATGTGCTTTGCTGCTTATCAGTAATATCAAATTGACCATAATCAAATGCAATTTTATCCATCTCGTCATCATCACCGCCAACTAAACCTGCCAACAGTGAAAACGGCGCTGTGATGGCTTTGGTAATGACGTTAGTGATAGCGGTCATCACAATGCCGCCAATGCTGAAACTTGGCGAGTCTAAATCACCATCAACATCAACCCCGAGGTCTATCACACCATGTCGGTCTTGTAATAGGGCAATGGCTAAGGTGATAGGCAAAGAAGTGGCGAGGGAGCTATCCGTGGGTTTACCCAGTTGTAATTGATCAATAACCAAATGATTACTACCCACTAATTGATTATTTTCTAGCTGATAATTAAGCGCTAGCGACAATTGGCCCTTGTCGATGTAATAGCCCGCGTAAGTACCAGAATAGGGGTTAACTGAAGTGAGCTCCACCTTATTAAAGGCTAAGTTTAAATCAAGGTATGGGTTAGCTAATAGCGGGTTTACATCGCCTTTTAACGTCACAGGGGCATATTTATCGATTTTACCGGCTAAATCAACTGAAGCTCTAGTGTCTGGATTGGAAGATAATTGGGTGATCTCACCATTAAGTTGCTCAATTCCTGAGGCAAAGTTTGGTGTTAATGAATTATCGGCAAAGAAGGCGGAGCTATCTTTAAAAGCAACTCTATTAATCGATAAGTTAAATGCTGCTTCAGTGGTATCTGAGGTGGCGACTTGGGCGTTGATTTGCGCTTTTGCCTCATTGTTTGAAGATAATGCGGCCTCTGCAGGTGCTGTTGCAGGTGCTGCTTCGGTGACGATCGTACTATCAGCGGGCTGAACTTGGCTAACGACTAAATCGGCAATGTTAGTGCTTCTATCTTCAGCAATGATCAAACGGCTAAATAGGGTATCAAACAAGATTTCATCAATGGACAGGGATTTAGCGTGTTGATCAAACTTAAGCTCACTAACAGTCATCGCTTGCCAGTTTAGCAGTGGCTGTTTAAGCAAATTATCTTTTATCTTTAAATCAATGATTGAAGCTTGGCCTTGATAGATTAATTTATCCTTAGTATCGGCACTGATATGACCTTTGGTACTGAAAAAACCGGATTCAAGGGTGATGTTCATAAATGGCGATATATAGGGCTGTAACTTGGCTAAGCTGGCATTTTGATAATCAAGTTCGGCTTCTAAATTGATATTTTTAGCATCAAATTGGCCGCTAGAATCAATGCGGCTTTGATTATTGATATCAACGCCCAACTGGTAGCTTAGGGGTAATGATAGATCAGATTTAAATTGCTCTGTTGACAGTGATAAGCCACTAAACAGCCAATAATTTTCAAGCTCAGTGGCAACACTTTCAGTGACTTCAATTTTATAGTCACTTAGGTTCAGTTTATTTAACGTGACTAGCCATTGTGGTTCACTTTCAGTATTTGAGTTTGGCTCAATGACGTCAGTGTTAGCGTTTTTAGGTGCATTAATCGTTGAATTAGCTGCAGGCTCTGAGGTGCCTAAAATGTGCTCAAGCTGTTCAAGTTTTGGTGAGAATAAATTCACGAAATTGATATTCTCTGGCGCTGCAGTAAGCCAGAAGTCAGCATTGTTTGTTTGCAGCTCATTGATATCAATGCTGCGCTTGGCCGTTGATACGGTTATCCCATTAAGAGCAAGTAAACCAATACTGGCGACGTTTCTGTTAGCATCTTTGGCGGTTAAATTTTTTAGGGCAAAATCAGTGTTTGTTAGTGAAACTTCTATTGGGGTGTCAGGGCTTTTTTGCGTGATTAAAAAGGTGCTATTGAGCTTGATATCAGCTGATGTCAGGCTAGCCTCAAATAAGCTATCGACCAAACGCCAATAAGGCGTTACTGACAGTGAATTGACATCCAATTGGCCACTAACTATCAGTGGGCTAAGTTGCACTTGGCCATTGAGGGTAATTTTACCGGTTTGATTATCATCAAGCTTCAATGAAAATTGATTGGCGTTAGTGCTGCTATCTAATAGCGCCGTGGTGCTAAATTGCTTTAGTAATATTGATATCTCGTTATAGCTTAAAGCTGAATCGGTAATGGCATCGGTAATCTTAATATTTGCATTGGCAAAAGTGAAATTGTTGATGTTGAAGGAGATAGGGTCACTGTCATTGGGCTCTGGTTTAACTTCTTCATCAATCGAATTGTTGGCTAAGGTGGTGACAATATCTGAAAAATTATATTGGTAAGCACTATTAGAACCGTTAGCGCTTGACGCAAATCTTGCTAAGGCGACATCAGTACCATCAATAGTCAGGTAGTCTAGTGATACATCTAAGTTAAAAAGAGACTTCCACACCATAATATCGGTGGCAATATGGTTAATGTGCATGAAGGTGTTAGCTGTGTCATCTTCTGCGATATTGATGTTATCGACACTCAATTCAAAGCTGAAAGGGTTAATCTTGATGGCTTCAATGCTGACATCTCTACCGAGTAAAGCTGATAGGCTTTTAGGCAGTTGTTTTGTTGCGATAAAAGGGATTAATAATCCTAATATCATGACAAAAATCAGATACAACATCGCAGTGTAAATGACGATTTTTTGGTAACGAGGGCGCTGTTTGAATGCTAATGTTAACGCTTTTAAAGATGACTTCATAAACATCGAGCCTATTGCTGAATAATGGCTATAGTTGAATTTAGACATTTTAACCAAATTAAGGTTCAGTTACTCGTCGGTTTTAAAACTTTTTTACAATTTATCTTCATTTGCTTTTTAAATAGACAATTGCGAGGTTACAAATTAAGCTTATGTATTAATGAATAATTTCTTCATTTAGATTTTTGGGCTGCTGTGGTATCAAATTACCTGTCTTGGTTAGCTATATAGATTAATCAATGCTTTATCTCGTGGTGTAATAGCCAAGGGTAATTTCTTACTCAGATGTAGCAACTGTATGGTTTGATTCTTTTAAAAAAAGGATGCAAGGATGCAAATTAGACTCGCTTCTGAACTTGATCTCAATGTTCTAGTCACATTATTTGATGATTATAGGCAAAGTTTAGGCTTTAATGCTGAACCGCAAAAATGTCGCCACTTTGTTACCTCCCGTTTAGCTGAAAATGATTCGATGATATTCGTGGCGTTAGAAGATGAACAAGCATTAGGCTTTGTTCAGTTATACCCATCCTATTCTTCTTTATTATTAAAATCGGTTTGGTATTTTGATGATGTGTTCGTTGCTGAAGAGTTTCGAGGCAAGGGGATCGCGACTGCTCTGCTCGATAAAGCTAAAACGTTAGCACTAGGCACAGAGGTCCTTTTTGTAAAACGAACTCAGGTCAATAATAATGAGCTAAGCTCAAGCTTGACGAATATGACTGAAGTTGAGGGAATGTACCTTTACCACAGTGAACCTTAGTTATAAATTTTATTATTGAGTCAGCCCCTAGTATAACCTTTGGAAATTGATAAAATGCCAAAGGTTTTTTTATGTCCGAGGATTTTAGATTGAACAAGAGTTTAATAGTCAATGTCATCGCCGCTGCATTAGTTGTTGCGGGGCATTTTTTAGCTTTACCAGTGGTTTTTACTATTGGTTTATTTGCCTTGTCAGGCGCAGTGACAAACTGGCTGGCAGTGCATATGTTATTTGAAAAAGTACCAGGCTTATATGGCTCAGGTGTGATCCCATCTCGCTTTGAAGAGTTTAAAGGTGGCATTAAGCATCTGATGATGGAGCAGTTTTTTACTCAAGAAAATATTGATAGATTACTGACGGAAAATAATGCTTCAGCAATAGACTTAACACCCGTTATTGAAAAAGTGGATTTAGAGCCATCATTTGATGCGTTAATCACTACAGTAGAGCAATCCTCATTTGGTGGAATGCTAGCAATGTTTGGCGGTACAGAAGCTTTAATACCGTTAAAAGAGCCTTTTATCGAAAAAATGAAGCTATCGCTGACTGACCTTGCTCAAAGTGAAGCGTTTAATCAAATCCTTATAAACGAGTTAGAACAGCCCAACGTGATGGCGGACTTACAAGCGAAAGTCGCAAATATTGTTGAGCAACGTTTAAATGAATTAACCCCAGAAATGGTTAAAGATATTATTCAAGAAATGATCCGTAAACATTTAGGCTGGCTGGTTGTTTGGGGCGGCGTATTTGGCGGTATCATTGGTGCTGTAGCGGCGTTAGTACAAGCGTAAGTTTTCTTGCTTTGCTCGATTAATAATCGACAATAGTCCTAATCTCCACTACTTTATAAGCGAGTGAGTTTAAATTGAAGGAGTGCCAATGTCCCAGCATCATAAGATTAACTATATCGAATTACCGGTTAAAGACTTGATCAAGACAAAGGCATTCTTTACCGAAGCATTTGGTTGGCAATTTAAAGATTACGGCCCTGAATACAGCTGCTTTTTAGATGTAGGTATTGAAGGCGGCTTTTATGTTGCTGATGAAAACTTCAAGGTGAGCCGTGGTAGCCCACTTATCGTGTTATACAGCCAATGTTTAGAAACTAGCCAGCGGAACATTATTGCTGCTGGTGGCAGTATTGTTAAAGGGATATTTAACTTTCCTGGCGGAAAACGATTTCATTTTGACGATGTTAACGGCAATGAATATGCCGTTTGGTCAGAATAATGATCGCCTCCAGTGGCCCGAATGGCCCACGTAATCCTTGTATGGCAAATTGCTGCTTAGATGAAGCTGATATTTGTCTTGGTTGCCACCGAAGCTATGATGAAATTCTTGCTTGGCATACTATGAATGATGCTGAAAAATTGGCTTTAGTTGATAGTTTAAAAATTAGGGCAGAGCAAAGAAAGCCCTATTAATCGAGCGATTAAATTTATGCTGATTAAAAAGCGCTGCTAAACGACATGTTTAGCAGCGCTTTTTGGATAATGGGGCTTTTAAATCATCATGGGTTTAGAGTTATTATTCGATCTCAGTTTTGAACAGTTTGAAGCCGCGAGCTTGATAATTGAGTAAGGCACTAGGATGATCTAAAGAGCAGGTATGAACCCAGACGCGTTGGGTGCCTGAAAGTGCCCATGCATTCTCAATGGCTTGGCTTAGTAAATAACCGCCCATTCCTTGGCCGATAAAACGATTGCCTAAACCAAAATACATGATTTCAACGTTACCCTGTGCTTGTTGTTGCAGCTCAAAGTAGCCCGCTGGTGAGCCTTGAAAATAAGCCACATACAGATGCAAGTTGTCAGCCTCGCTGTAAGCTTGCCATTGCTCATCAGTCCAAGACAACTTGTCGGTCCATTGCCAAGCACTCCCCACAAACTGATATAAAAATTTATTAAATTCAAATTGTTGTTTTTCAGCTTTGATGACGGTGAGATCTTTAGCATCTAATTTGGGATTGAATTGTTCAAGGCAAAGCATTTCAAGATGAAAAATGGAAACGGCAGTCATAGTGGCTTTTTATATGGTGGAAGTTGTAGCTGCAGTTTAACTGGAAACGAATAAAGTTTGAATTGAATCATTAATGAAAATTGGTGAACAGTAACTAAAACAGCCACCTATAATTTAGATGGCTGTTAAATGACTTATGACACTAGATTATGCTTAATAAGCACTGTCATGCACATTTTTAACGGCACGGCCTGATGGGTCGTTAATGCCTTGTAAGCTTGCATCCCAAAGTAAGGCTTCAGGGGTTGAGCAGGCTACCGTTTTGCCTCCTGGCACTGTTTCGGCTGCGGTTTCTAGGGGGAAGAACTCTTCAAAGAAACAGCGGTAGTAATAAGCTTCTTTAGATTCTGGGGTGTTGTATGGGAATCTAAATTTAGCATTTGCGAGCTGCAAGTCATCAACTTGTTCTGCGGCAATATCTTTTAGGCCGTCAATCCATGAATAACCAACACCATCACTAAATTGCTCTTTTTGACGCCATACCACTTCATGGGGAAGAGCGTGTTCAAAGGCTTCACGTAAAATGTTCTTTTCAATGCGGCCATCTTTAGACATCTTGGCTTCGGGGTTAATGCGCATTGCCACATCCATAAACTCTTTATCTAAGAATGGTACACGGGCTTCTAGTCCCCAAGCTGCCATGGCTTTGTTAGCACGCAAGCAATCAAATAAATGTAATTTATCCAGCTTTCTGACTAATTCTTCATGGAATGCCTGTGCATTTGGCGCTTTATGAAAATACAAGTAACCACCAAATAATTCATCAGCCCCTTCGCCTGACAGTACCATTTTAATACCCATAGCTTTAATTTTACGGGCCATTAAATACATAGGTGTCGCCGCACGAATGGTGGTGACATCATAAGTTTCTAAGTGGTAAATCACTTCTTTAATCGCATCTAAACCTTCCTGGAAGGTGAAATGAATTTCATGGTGAATAGTGCCAATTGAATCAGCAACTTTTTTGGCAGCGATTAAATCTGGTGCGCCTTCAAGTCCCACTGCAAATGAATGCAGTTGCGGCCACCAAGCATCGGTTTCACCGTCGTTTTCGATACGATGCTTAGCATAAGTTTGAGTAATCGCTGAAATTACCGATGAATCTAGGCCGCCAGATAACAATACCCCATAAGGGACATCAGACATTAATTGACGTTTTACAGCGGCTTCTAGCGCATCACGTAATTCTTCTTTGCTGGCTGGGTTATCTTTTACTGCGTCATAATCGCACCAGTCACGGTGATAATACTGGGTTAAATCGCCATCTTTTGAGAAATGGTAATGGCCTGGTTTAAATTCTTCAACGGTTTTACATACTGGCATTAGAGCTTTCATTTCTGATGCAATATAGTAGTTACCTAAGCTATCGCGGCCTGAATACAATGGAATAATCCCCATGTGATCACGGCCAATTAAGAAGGCATCTTGAGTTTTATCGTAAAGCACAAACGCAAAAATACCGTTTAATTTATCTAAAAAATCGACACCGTATTCTTGGTATAAGGCCAAGATAACTTCACAATCAGAGTTGGTTTTGTAGCGGTATTTGTCGCCTAACTCAGCTTTCAGTTGTTTGTGGTTATAAATTTCACCGTTAACCGCCAGCACAATGGTTTCGTCTTCACTGATTAATGGCTGAGCGCCATGATCGACATCGACAATGGCAAGTCTTTCATGGGCAAGAATGACTTTATCATCGGCATAGACACCAGACCAGTCTGGTCCACGGTGACGCAATAGCTTAGACATTTCTAAAGCCACTTGACGCAATTCTTTAGCGTCTGATTGGATATCTAAAATCGAAAAAATTGAACACATAATGTGGCTCCAGCAAATATCAGGTTAAATCTAATTTAAAAGGTCACTTAAAATTGATGATTACAAACTTAAGGATCTGTATCTGAAATCTACTTTGACAGCATTTTTATCAGTGTACAAACTCTTTTGTTGAATTATTCTTGTTAAATTAGCCTTTTGGTGCGGCAAAATCTAACTTTGAAGCTATCAATTTTGAGGATCGTTTAAATATAGTGAGTTTTTGTTGAGGTATCTATATTTAACGGTGTGGATATAGACTCAGATTTTATGATTATGGAATCAAAATTAATAAATAAAAAACCAATAAAAACATTGTTATTTTGGGTGTTATTTGTACAAAAATGCCGCTTTATGATTAACACAAAACGGCATTGCTGATTTTATCTTTTTATTGGCATGCTCAAATTAAGCGCCAAGTTCACGAAAATTTATTTGGCCCTAGTTGGTTATTGACTCAGTTTTCGCTGGTCGAAGGCGATTAAACTCAGAAGCTTCATAGTAACCAGGCCAATCTTGGCTGTTGGCTAATGTTTCTGCCGCTTGGTAGTACACGCTAATATCTTGCAGCGCGCCTGATAAGTCCCACTCTTCACGGTAATGATCACAGACGTTGTGGTAGCAGCCTTTCATTAACTTTTGCATTTGCTGTTTGTATTGGGCAGTTTGCTCATCTAACGGCACACTACCACCACCGGCAAATACAGCTGGGACACCGAGTTTTGCAAAACTGAAATGATCTGAGCGGAAAAAACCACCTGATGCAGGATTGCGTTCACGGGTGACCGTTCTATTTTGCGATGTCGCTATTTCTGTTAAATAGCGTTCAAGTTCAGATTGGCCTTTACCCACTATGGTGTAATCTT
Organism: Shewanella sp. 10N.286.51.B8; assembly: GCF_041469325.1. Classification (NCBI taxonomy): domain Bacteria; kingdom Pseudomonadati; phylum Pseudomonadota; class Gammaproteobacteria; order Alteromonadales; family Shewanellaceae; genus Shewanella; species Shewanella sp. 10N.286.51.B8. The sequence goes on along the minus strand of NZ_JBFRKG010000002.1, from coordinate 29,800 downwards.
GGGTTTTACCATAAACATTGGTGCTGTCTAAATTAAATACCGCCACCGATTTATCAATAGGATAGATAGGGTTCGCGGCATAATAGCGTGAACCTAATAAGCCTTGCTCTTCACCTGTGGTGGCAATAAAGGTAACTGAACGTTGTAAGGGGTTTCCTGCTTTTGCCTGTTTGGCAAACTGGCGGGCAATTTCCATAATACCCGCGGTGCCAGTGGCATTATCAAGTGCGCCATTGTAAATATTGTCGCCGTCTTTAGTTGGGTCAACCCCAAGGTGATCCCAGTGAGCTGTAAATAACACATGTTCATCTGCGGCATCGCTACCTGGTAAGGTGGCCACAACATTGTAACTGTCGGCATACTCTGCCTTGCTGCTAAAGGCGATATCTGCGCTTTGCTTAAGATCGATGTTTATGGCGCTGTTAGCGGCTCTGGCCATTAAAGTATCAAGCTCAAAGCCTGATTTTTTGAATAAGGCAGTAGCGCTGTCCATGGTTATCCAACCTTCAACCGCAATGCGCTCATCTTGTACCGCTTTACTGAATACCAAGTCTTGCTGTGGACCTGTCCAGCTATTTTCAACAACTGACCATGGATATGCCGCAGGTGCAGTATCGTGAATGATGATAGCGCCTAAGGCGCCTTGGCGGCTGGCTTCTTCGTACTTGTATGTCCAGCGACCGTAGTAGGTCATTGCTTTACCGTTAAACTTTTTCGATTCTGGGTTAGCAAAGCCTGGATCATTAACTAATATAACGGCAATTTTACCCGTCATATCAAGACCGTCATAATCATTCCATTGGTATTCTGGAGCGTTAATACCGTAGCCAACAAACACTAATGGGGCATTGCTAATATTGACTCCGCCTTTATCATGGCGGGTGCTTAGGACGATGTCTTTGCGATATTTAAGCTCAATGCCGGCTAAACTGACCGCTTGTTGCTCACTGGCGGTGTAACTGACCATGGGCACTGGTTGTAGATAACTGCCTTGATAAGCCCCTTGTAAGCCCATTTCTTCAAAAGCTGCTGTTAGGTAATCTAAGGTTAATTTTTCGCCGTGAGTTGTTGGCGCTCGGCCTTCAAATTCATCTGAGGATAAGGTTTTAATATCTTGTCTAAAACGCGCTTCATCAAAAGTGATGGTGCTGGTTTCTGCTGCTAATTGCTGACTTTGTAAACTTTGATTGGTATCAGTACTTTGTTGGCTGCAGGCGCTTAAAAGGGTAAGTGCGCATAAGGGGAGTATTTTCTTCATAGGTCTTATTCCTATTGTTATCGTGTTTATGTGTTATTGCAGGTTTACAGGCTATATTTGTAGACGATATTTCAGACAAAACTACAGCGGCATAAAGGCAATAAAGATTATTGTAGCCGCATAATGAATCAAGCCTATGCATCACACAAGAGCATAGGCTTGAAATTATGTTACCTAATGTTAATCAACAGGAAATAATGGCTTAAACCACATCAATATCGCCTGCGCATTTGAACACATGGTTAGGTCTAAATGGCTCTTTATCAATGTCGGTAAATTGACTAACGCCACTGGTAACCAAGATGGTTTCTAGTCCCGCTTGAAATCCAGCTAAAATATCCGTGCGCATGTTATCGCCAATAATGATGGTGTTATCTGAATGACCTTTTATGTGATTAAGTGCTGAGCGAATAATCCACGAACTGGGTTTGCCCACATAAAAAGGCATTTTGCCAGTGATACGCTCAATGGGTGAGCATAATGCGCCGCATGCAGGACTATAAGCTGGCCCGTGAGTATCAGGATTGGTGGCAATAAAACGCGCTCCTGCAGCTATAAATTTTGATGCTTTATGGATCATGTCCCAGTTAAATGAACGGGTTTCACCGACAATTACAAAATCAGGATTAATATCTGTGATGGTAAAGCCTGCATTGTAAAGTTCATGGGTGAGGGCGCCTTCACCAATCACATAGGCTTTACTGCCTTGTTGATGCTTTAAAAAGTCAGCGGTGGCCATGGCTGAGGTATAAAAACAGGTTTCAGGAACGTTAATGCCTGCAGCGCCAAGGCGATTTTGTAAGTCTTTTCCGGTTTGCACAGGGTAATTGGTGAGAATAACCAGTGGGTTGCCTTGTTCAAGTACCCGATGAATAAACTTGTCACTTCCTGGTATGAGCTTGTTGTCGTGCAGTAAAACGCCATCAATGTCGCAGATAATATTTTTCATTCACTCGCCTCGAGTCTTAATCTTTAATGCTATCCATAAAAGGTTTTTTGCCCATTCATACAAACATAATTTGCGCGATAAATCATCTAAATCAATCGAGGAGGTCGTTTTAATTGGCACAAAAAAAAGCACTGAATTGATAATATCAACTTCAGTGCTTTTTATACTTGCTTAGCTTAAATGCCTAGCGAGTACATTCTTCCAGTAGGTATGCTAAATGGCGATACGAAATGCCACTGTGCTGGGTCAAGCCCACTTCACAGGTTCTGTTAGCGTAGTAACCTTCTTTGGTTTCAGCTGGGATCAGCTTTTTAATATTACGCAGGGCGCTGGCATTAATTTCTGGTTTATAAAGACCTTTTTCACCGGCATAACCACAACAAGCAATACCATCTGGCAATACCACTGTTTCAGAACAGGCATCAGCAATGGCTTGAAGTTTTGGCTCAAGTTTCATCTTGCGGGCACTACAACCTTGGTGCAGGGCCACGCTAGATTTCTTGGTGATACTTGGTTTAATGTTCGGCAAAATATTGTCGTGCATGAACTCAACTAAATCTGTAATCGCTACTTTAGGATTACCGGTTAGAGTGCGATAAGTACAAGACAATGCGTCAACAAGCACAGGGACTTTACCGTTTTCGCTTAGCTCACTCAGGGTATCAATCAGTTCATCACGCTTAGCATCCGCATTTTTGAAATCACCTTTTGACTCCCACAATTGTCCACAACACAGCTCACGAGTATTGTCTGGGGTGATCACGTTGTAGCCTGCACGTTCTAGCAAAGTCACAACTACTTCTGGCAGCGTTACCTTGTTAGGGTCTTTTGGTGTCGGGCCAAAAGTACGACCGCCACATGCAGGGAAGTACAATACCGTCTGCTGACCAGGAATATGAGCCGATGGTTTAGCGACTTTGCCGCCCTTAGGAAAGTCAGGATTCCAATATGGCACTTCTTTAGTGATCATACGGCCGACATTCATAATTGAGTTGGTGACACCATCACCAGTGATTTTATGAATAACACCTAAGGCGTCAAAGCCTGTACTGATCGCTTGGTTAACTAAACCAAAGTGATTAGCTTGAAAGTCGAGTACTTTTTGCTCTGTCGTAGTAATGTGCGGAGTACGCAATTTACGCACCAAATTACCCATGCTGTTGTCAACTGGACAAGCAATAGTACAAAGCTGACAAGCTGCACAAGTATCAATCACGTCATACTTTGAGCTGACGCGCATTGCTTCGGCGGCTTCTTTTTCACCCGATTGCTCTAAACGCTCAATTTCACGCAAGGTTGCGATACGTTGACGAGGGGAAAAGTTTAGCGCTGAAGTTGGGCAGGTTTTTTCACAAAAACCACACTCAATACAACGATCGACAAAGTCATCCACAACTGGGCAAGGTTTAATATTTTTAACATGAACTTCGGCGTCATCGTTTAATAACACACCTGGGTTCAATAACGTGGTTGGGTCGAAAATATGCTTAATTTGTTTCATTAACGTATAAGCATCAGCACCCCATTCCATTTCTACAAATGGCGCGACAGCACGGCCGGTACCATGCTCAGCTTTCATTGAGCCATCGTACTTATTAATCACCATTTCAGCCACATCTTCCATAAAGGCATGGAAGCGCTTGATATCAGCGTCGCTGGCAAAAGTTGGGGTGATAATAAAGTGGAAGTTACCTGCCAATGCATGGCCGTAAATAACCCCTTCAGGGTAGCCGTGCTTATGGAATAGTGCGGTTAAATCAGCCGCAGCTTGTGCAAGGTGTGGTAATTCAAATGCCACATCTTCAATGATAACTGAAGTACCTTTTGGGCGCGCGCCGCCAATAATTGGGAATAACCCCGAGCGCATTGCCCAGTATTTACTAAATACCGCAGGGTCGGCACTGAAGGTAATTGGGCGCTCAGTTTTAATATGAGCTATTTTAGCGGTTACTGTTTCAGTGTATTGCGCTAAGGTTTCTGAGTCATTTGCGCGACATTCGATAAGTAAAATCGCCGAACCTTCAGGCAAATGTGACAACCACTCTGGCATGCCAGGTTTACCTGTTACGGCTTTAATCGATGCCCAGTCAAGTAATTCTACTGCTGCTACCGCATCAATGTTTAATGGTGGTACGGCGCTAGCGGCATCTTCCATACTGAAAAATACTGCCATGGCAGAAGCTTTAAATTTCGCTTCTTCCACAGTGTGGTAGGTCACTTCATTAACGAAAGCCAGTGTGCCTTCTGAGCCCACAATCAAGTGGTTAATGATGTCAAATGGGTCGCTATAGTCAATTAACGCATTGATACTGTAACCCGTGGTATTTTTGATAGAGAACTTTTTCTTAATTCGCGCCGCAAGGGTAGGGTTATTTTGCGTCATTTCTGCTAAGTCCATTAACGACTGCAGTAACTCACCATGTGTTGCTTTAAATGCGGCTTTAGACTGATCACAGCCAGTATCAAGTTCAGTACCATCGGCAAAGATTAACTTAGCTGATGCAATGGTCTGATAAGAGTTCTGCGCAGTACCACAGCACATACCCGAGGCATTGTTAGCGACAATACCGCCAATTTTGGCAGAGGTTAAGGTTGCTGGATCTGGGCCGATTTTCTTGTTTAATGGCTTTAAGGCTGCGTTAGCATCAGAGCCGATAACTGCTGAGCCTAAAGTGATTTTTTGGCTGTCTTCAGTGATTTCAATTTTTCTGAAGCCATCATGACCTAAGATAAGCAAAATACCTTCACCAATGGCTTGGCCTGATAAACTGGTACCAGCAGCGCGATAAGTCACAGGGACTTGATGTTTATTGGCAATTTCTAGCGTGGCTTTAACTTGCTCGACGTCATCTGCATGAACAACAATTTCAGGGACAATTCTGAAATAACTTGCATCTGTTGACCAAGCGAAACGACGTACAGGGTCGTTACTAACGGCATCTTTGCCTAACTTAACCAATAACTCATCCATGACTGTTTGATAATTAATAGTCATATTTTGTACTCATATTTTGTTATCTACAATGAGAGCAAGCAACCTGATGATTGCTTGCAATTAATTCAATCTTAGAAACCGCCCCAAGCGACTGCGATAGTACCAGCAACAAAGGCATAAACTAGTGCGATAGGCATGGTCTTACGAATGATTTCTGATTCGCGACCTGCCATGCCAACAACAGTAGCAGCAGCAACAACATTCATGACACACATCATGTTACCTGCGTTAGCGCCAATACCTTGGAGTGCTAAAACTAGCGCATGGTTCATTCCAATGTTGTCTGCAACAGAATATTGTAGTCCAGAGAACATCATATTAGAGAAAGTGGCAGAGCCAGATAAGAACGAACCGAAGATACCCACAACCGGTGCTGTCCATGCCCATACCGCGCCCATAGTGTTAGCCAGTAAGTCAGCTAGTGCTACAGGCATTGATGCTAAGTTTGCGCTGTTTTCACCTGAGTTAAGGAAAATTTTCACCATAGGTACTGAAGCACCTAAAGAAATAATCGTAGGCAGCATTGAAGAACAAGATGTGGTGAATGATTGCTTAATAGATTTGCTATTCATTTTGAATAATACAAAACCAATTAAACATACCACGATAAAGAAAATACCAGGGGCATAGAAGGTCGCAAAACCTGCTTTTAATTCAGTACCGAGTAAGCCAGTCCAGCTGATATTGAAGCTGTTTAAGAAGGCTTTGAATGGTTCAACAACACGTGACAAGACCAATAACGCAGCCATGATGAGGTAAGGAGACCATGCTGCCATTTGGCTGAATTTAGCAGGGGTAGCAGACTGCTCTGTTACCGCGGCATTATCAAAGTCAGATTCAGCAAAATCATGCCAAGGTGTTGATGGCAGTAACCAACCTTTTTTAGCTACAGGAATAACCACAGCCATGCCGACTAATGCACCAATCACTGATGGGAATTCAGGACCTGCAAAATAGTTAATTAACCAAGCGGGTATAGTGAATGCTAGGCCGGCAAAAATAGCGAACTTCCAAACTTGAAGACCTTCAAGGAAAGACTTGTTTCTACCAAAGAACCCGGTTAGTACGCACACCATGACCAAAGGCAATAAACTACCAGTGATTAAGTCAATGGTGATCATGTGCATTGCAATATACTGAGCGTAGTCAGCAAAATTACCGCCATGTTGGGCGATTTGAACAGCAGCCATGTTCACGCCGCCTTCAGTTAATCCTTGCTCGATACCAAATAGCACAGGCAAACCAATAGCACCAAATGACACAGAGGTTGAGTCAGCGATCAATGCCACAACGGCAGATGCAATCGGCGGAACACCCAGTAACACTAATAGTGGCGCACCAATCGCTGCAGGGGTACCAAAACCAGCTGAGCCTTCAATGAATGAGCCAAACAACCAACAGATAATAATGACCTGAACACGAGCATCAGCACTAATATTGGTAAAACCAGCGCGGATAGTATCCATTGCACCAGAATATTTAAGGGTGTTAAGTAAAAATACAGCACCAAAAATGATGGTGAGAGGAGTGAGTGCGGATAACAGTCCCTCTACCACTGAGGCGGCGATTAAAGTGGTATCCATTTGCCAAATAAATAAAGCAGCTAAGCCGGTAGCTACCATAGATATCGGCATCGCTTTCGATGCGGGCATACGTAATAAAACTAAAAACACCATGACACTGATGATTGGTGTCAGACTTGCGAGCAGTTGTAATATGGTCATGCGTACCTCTATTGGAGTGCATATTATAATATTTTAGATTTTTACTAGTTTAAGTGACTTTGTTAACGAAAGCGTAAACCCATTATTCGCTTTTGCTAAAGTGGCTACAATAAACTGCATTTAGGGATGTTGCTTTTTGATCGAGATCATCTAGATGAACATTGTTTAATACTCTAGCTCAAAGTGTGAGCTGTAATTGTAGCGGGTATTACTTATAGTGATGAAGATCTCATTTTTTAGCATGGTTACAATGCGATTATTCTGTAATTTTGTGTTAAAGAAGTTAAATTGTCTGTTGTGATTGTTTGCTGCTCAAGTATTTTATGGCTTTTGATAAGCCCCCCAAGGCTCTTTTTACTGCCTAACTGACGTCATCAATATCTAAGAACTCAATTTTTGAGTTAGCCCCAAAGAGGTATAATTCAAGGTGATTATTTAACGTTAGCTATTTTATCTCTTCAGAATCCGCCTTGTGGTCAAATCCGCTGACACCTTTATTTTATCGCGACTACCCGCTTTACATTTCTTTAACTTGTCTTGACGTAGTTTGGCTAGCTTTTCATATATGATGATTTAAAAACAATGTGTTGATTAAAAAATCATTATAAAAGTGCGCAAGGTCACATTTTGATAGCGACCTAAACAGCCTCGAGATATCCAAATTAACAATAACAACTTCAGCAATAGGGAATACTGATGGATTACAATAAATCGCGACCAAACTTATTCACACTTCTCGTAACAATAACACTGGCGCTGCAAGCTTGCGGCGGTTCAGATGATAGTACTGGCTTACCCACAGACGAGATAGTCAATCCACCAACCAGCACACCGCCGCAGACCACTCCCACTGAACCCAGTTTAGGCGACTTTGTAGCATTTGGCCCAAGTGAGGTTGTTCGTATTGCCGAAGGTGAGTCTGGTTTTTTAGCAGATTTGGACAGTGGCGATCGTTTTGGCCGCGATCATGACAATGCCGGTGATATTAATGGTGATGGTATTGATGATTTGGTCGTCGGTGCTCGCTCGGATGATGACGGCGCAACGGATGCCGGTGCTGTGTATATTTTATTTATGAATCAAGACGGTACCGTCAAGGCAAATCAAAAAATCTCCATGGTGCAAGGCCGGTTTTCAGATAGCCTAGATGAGGGCGATTTTTTTGGTTATGGCGTTGCTGGCATTGGTGATTACAACGGCGATACTATTCCCGATATTGCCGTATCGGCGCCCGCAGCCAGTATACCGGCTGTGTACATTCTGCACCTTAATCGCGATGGCACAGTCAAATCCATGGTTAAAAATGGCGGTATTGTGGCTCAAGGTCTGAGCGCTATTGGGGATATAAATGAAGACGGTAAAATCGATTTAGTGGCCGCCCAACCCAGTAGTGTTGATGGTGGCAGCATTCAACTGTTATTTTTTGATGAAAATGCAGAGGTTATTGATGATGATATCGTCACCATAGGCAGTAATAAGGGTGGCTTTGGTGATGGGTTAACTGCCAATGATAGTTTTGGCGGTCGAGAGTCAGCGTTGCTTGGGGATCTTGATAATAATGGTACTCAAGAGCTCGCAGTCGGTGCATTTGAGTCAGACAGTGGTATGGGTGCTATTTGGGTTTTGTCTCTTGATAGCGACACTTATGAAGTTGTAGATAAACTGAAAATTGCTCCAGGTCTAGCAGGCTTTGATGAAACCATTCCCTTAGATTCAAACCCTAATGGCACTGCTGGTGGACACTTTGGCCATGCCTTAGTGGCAGCTGGTGATTTAAATGGTGATGGCGTGGCCGATTTAATCACTGGCGCGAATCAATATGGCGCAGGGGTGGGCTATGTATTGTATTTAAACCCCGATAAAAGCGTTAAATCTTATAGCCGCATTAATGAAACCGAGGGCGGCTTTGATTTATCTTTAGCTTCAGAGGAACGTTTTAGCCGCTCAATGTCATTGGTTGATACTAATAGAGAGCAGGGCACTATTACTGTCAACATGGGCGGCGGCGCAGGTGTGACAGGGGCAATATATGCCTTAAGGTTTCAAGCATGTGATTTTAGCATTGAAGCTGAAAATACTTTTTGGAGTGAAGGTAATACACTGTTTTCTAACTGGGATCATGGTAGTCAAACCGTAACCGATGCATTAAATTTTGAGCAATGTAGCGTTAAAGCCTTTGAATATAATGGCACCAATATAACGGTCAAAGTAGAGGATGGTCGCTGTATTATCAAAGATGCTAGTGCAGTATTGAGTATCAGCGATGAAGGCAGTCAAGCCTATCGCCGCCAATGCCTATGAAGCGTTTTAACTGTTTATTGAAAGCGTTTGGAAAACTAAGGTATAAATAAGGCTTAAGTAGCTAAAGTCTAATTAATAATGACTTAATTAAAGCAATGATTTATTACGGGCATGATTAACACTGTTTGTGTTCATCTTGCCCTTATTGATTAGGGCTAAATCGACCGGACGAGTCATCATAGTATATGAGTGACTACGGTCATCAATCCTGAGCATGTTACTGCACAAAAACAAAACGCAGTACTAATACTCAGTACTAATACTCAGTACTAATACTCAGTACTAATACTCAGTACTAAAATTAAGTACTATAGCTCAGTGACATGTTCGCCAAAATACCACACCTTTCGAAAAGGGCCTTTATTATCTTTGGCTAAGGCTTTGACATTGTTAACTAATACATCATCGGTAAGTAAGGTTCTGCCGACATTATAAATCAGTAAATCAATGGGCTCTGATACCGAGTAGCGTTTATTGATCTTCTTTTTATAGGTTTCAGAGGTGTAATCTTTAATGTCTGTGTCGCTAGGGTAATTAGTTGTACTGCTTGATGTGGCAGTGCTTTTGTCTGTGCTTTTTTCTGCGCTTAAGTCATTGCAATTAATGCTTTTAGGGTGCGAGATGGCTTTGGCCACATCTTCAGAGCAAGCCTCAGTTAATTCAAAGTAAATAACCTTGCCATCGGTCATGCATTTTAAATCAGGCTTTCCTTCTTCAGGGGACTGTTTTTCAACCGATTGAAAATTTAGCCCTGCAGCTGCTGCAAAGCGAACAAAAATGCTTTTTTCGATCTTACCTTTTTCATATTCAGAGCCCATAGGGTGTACTCAGCTTAAATTCAAATAACCTAATAAGTATAGCTGGCGAATTTAAGCTGCAAAGTTAACCTTACTTAGCGTCATGACCCTTATTAGTGCGATGATTTACAGAGCAAGTTAACTATCTTCTTTATAAGATGGTTTTGCTTGAGCAATAAAAGCCGCGGCCGCAGCGGTTAAGGGTAAATTTTTACGCCAAATAAAGGCTAACTCCCAAGCGACCTGTTCAGCTAAGGGAATAAAAATTAATTTTTTTGAGGTAACTCGCTTACAAATCGGTGCCGGTAAGATGGCAAAAGCCATTTTGGCCTTGGCCATTGCCGCCATAAATTCCCACTGCCCAGTTTGAGACACCACATTGAGCTTGAAACCGGCATCTTGGCAACTTTGACTGATCACTTTACCGATAGAGAATTGGTCGTTGTATTGCACAAAAGGCAGTCCGGTGAGATCTTGCCAATGAATACAGCTGTGATTTGCCAGTTCATGCTCAACATGCACGCATACATTGAGTGGGTAACTTTGCAGCTGTAAGATATTAAATTCGTCAGTGTTACTGCATGGCAAAGCGGTTACGCCAATATCTAAACTGTCATTGAGTAGGGCTTTTTCGACCGCAACGCCGCCAACCTCCAACACATTGACATCAATGCCGGGATAAGTGCGAGTAAAAGATGCCAGCATATTAATAAACATCCCGCCAGTCATAGGGCTTAAACCTAAGCGCAGACGACCAATTCTTAAACCGGTTAATGCATTCATATCTTCATACATTCGATTCCACTGACCAACGATTTGCTGAGCGCTTTTAGCCAGCAATAAACCCGCTTCAGTGACTTCCACTTTTTGGTTGTTACGGATCAACAATGTCTGATCAAGGGTTTGTTCCATTTTTTTAATGGTTTTACTCAAGGTCGGCTGCGTCATATAAAGTTGCTCAGCGGCGAGGGTAAAGTGACCAACCTCAATCACAGTTAAAAAACATTGTAAGTTTTTAATTGATATGTTCATGCCAATATGGAATCCAATAAGTAATTTTTTGTCATTTTACTTATTTATAGCCTAAGAATATAGTCTATTCCATAGAAACCAGTTAACCGTTTAAATTGAAGGAATATGACATGACAGCATTCAAAAATTTATTTGCTAGTGCACTTTTTCTTGCTGCACTTCCTGAAGTAGCTGAAGCTGAAGCTAAAGAAATGCCAGCTGATGCTAAAGAAGCGTAATCAATTTGAGTTGTTAGCCTCCCCACTAATGGCTTACAAATTGATTGAAGATATTGATTCATTACATTTACTGCCCGCATCAGTTGTGTAAAATTAATAGCTTGCCAGATAGTGAAATATGAATGGCATTTATATTAAATATCATCACGTTTCACAAACAAAAAGTCCGTTGGCTAACCACCAACGGACTTTTTGTTTTTGGATTATTTATGATGATGTGTACTACCACCCCTTGTTAACGTTCATGTTCGGCTGTGACTTTCTTGACGGCAACAATGGTTTGAAATCCACCGTTTTCACTTGGTTCTTGTAATAGCCACAAAAAAGAGGCTTGGCAGCCTCTTTTAAATCACGTCTTTAATCTATGAACAGATTAAAGACCAAGATATGAGATTGAGTTAACCTTTAGTGATTAAGATTAAGCGCTTAACACTCAACAATATTTACTGCTAAACCACCTTTGGCGGTTTCTTTGTATTTGCTGCGCATATCTTTACCGGTATCCATCATAGTTTTGATGACTTTGTCTAGGGTGACTTTATGGTTGCCATCGCCGCGCAATGCCATACGTGAAGCGTTGATGGCTTTTACTGCGCCCATGGCATTACGTTCAATACAAGGCACTTGTACTAAGCCGCCAACAGGGTCGCAAGTTAAACCTAAGTTATGTTCCATACCAATTTCAGCTGCATTCTCCACATGTTCGACAGTGCCGCCCATTATTTCAGTGAGTGCACCTGCTGCCATTGAGCAAGCCACGCCCACTTCACCCTGACAGCCTACTTCAGCTCCCGAGATAGAGGCGTTCTTCTTATACAAAATACCAATAGCGGCTGCGGTTAATAAGAAGCGGCAACAGACTTCCTCATCAACTTCTTGAACGAAGGTGTGGTAGTAGCATAATACTGCCGGAATAATGCCAGCAGCGCCATTGGTTGGTGCAGTGACGACCCGATCGCCAGCGGCGTTTTGCTCATTGACAGATAATGCGAATAAATCAACCCAGTCCATGGCGGTTAATGGGTCATTGTTATTACGGCCTTCTGCTTGCAAACGGCGATATAAAGCTGGCGCGCGGCGGCGCAGCTTTAAACCTCCGGGTAACATGCCTTCTTTTTGGTAACCACGTTCAATACAGGTTTTCATGGTTTGCCAGATATTCCACAAGCCTTGTTTAACGTCCTCTTCGCTGGCAATACTTAGCTCATTTGACATCATGAGTGAAGAAATACTTAAACCATTTTCACAACACAAATCCAGTAACTGCGCGGCAGAATTAAAATCATAAGGGGCGGATTTTATCGGGGTCGCAGGCGAGGCATCACGCTGGGTAATTTCATCTTCATCTAGAATAAATCCGCCGCCGACTGAGTAATATGTGCGCTCATAAATGCATTCACCTTTGCTAAACGCATATAGGGTCATGGCGTTGGCATGGGCAGGCAGGCTTTTACGGCGATGATAGGTAATACCGTTGTCTCGAGTGAACTTGACTAGGCGGCCATCGGCAATTTTAAGGGTTTGTTCGGCTGAAACTTTTTCCAGTATGGCATCAATCGCATCGGTATCTACGGTATCAGGATCTTCACCCATTAAGCCCAAAATGACCGCTTTACCAGTTCCATGGCCTTTACCTGTTTGGCCTAAAGAGCCAAACAGTTGCGATTGTAGTTCGTCAGTTTGTGCCAGCAAGCCTTGATCGCTTAAGTGCTGCATAAATAATTTACCCGCTTTCATCGGGCCAACAGTATGGGAGCTTGAAGGCCCAATACCGATTTTGAACATATCAAATACACTAATCATTGTTATTAACCTTTAATCAGTTTTTATTATTTTAGTCGTTTAAATTTTTTGGCGTTTTATTCTAGCGCTCGCAGTGAGTAAAAATTGTGCGGCAATGTTAGTTATCTCCCTGTAACGGGTCATTTTATTGGGAATTTCCTTAGGGAAATTAAAATTTAGCGGCATAATGGCGTTAATTGGGCAGACTAAGTTTGCAATTAACTGCGATTATACCAAGCAATATAGCCTAAGTAGCTGGTATTTTTATCTAGAGCAATGGCGCCATTTAACTGCAGTATCCCATACTTTTTACGAGATACTTCATTAGATTTTCTTATGCATAGTGGTTCAGATTAGGTGAGTTTATTGCAGCGTCAGTTATCAAGGTGTTGTTTTTAAATTTATCAACAATGACAGTGGTAATTAACATTTAACAGGATATTTTAGGAGTAAGCGTGAGTTATCTAATGATGGATTTGGCTGGCGTTACGGTCAGCGAAGAAGAAGCCGAGCTATTAAGCCACGATAAAGTGGGCGGCATTATATTATTTACACGCAATTTTTCTAATAAAGCACAATTACAGGCTTTGATTAAATCTGTTCGACATATTCGCCGTGATTTATTGATTGCGGTTGATCATGAAGGTGGCAGGGTACAACGCTTTCGTGAAGAGTTTACTCTGCTACCAGCCATGGGGGATATTTTTCCTGCCGCCAAGGGCGATATGGCGCTTGCGAAACGTTGGAGCCAAGAGTTAGGCTTTTTAATGGCGATTGAGCTTTTAGCTTGTGATATCGACTTAAGCTTTGCGCCAGTATTAGATGTTAATGGTATCAGTGATGTTATTGGCACTCGCAGCTTTAGCACCGAACCTGAGCAAGTGACCAGTTTAGCTCACAGCTTTATTCAAGGCATGACTCAAGCGGGTATGGCGACAGTGGGTAAACACTTTCCCGGTCACGGCAGTGTAAAAGCAGATACCCATGTGGCGATGGCTGTAGATACGCGCACTAAAGAGACTATTTTTAATCATGATATGCAGCCTTTTAAGCAGTTAATAGGCCAGCAGCAGCTAAATGGCGTTATGCCTGCCCATGTGGTTTATTCGCAAGTAGATCCAAATCCGGCAGGTTTTTCAAACTATTGGCTGCAACAGGTGCTGCGTAAAGAGCTTAAATTTGACGGGGTGATTTTCTCAGATGATTTAGGCATGAAAGGCGCAAGTTTTGCTGGCGATTATATTGGCAGAGCCCAAGCAGCATTATCAGCAGGTTGTAATATGATTTTGGTTTGTAATGATCCTGAAGGGGTTAAAACCTTATTAACCGAGTTTACTTGGCCTGAGCAATTGTCTGAATTTAAATCTGCACTCGCATTAAGAGCGAATGCTAAGCAGGTGATTAATGCCCTTGAACAGTCTGAGCGCTGGCAACATGCGCAGCAATTGGCAAAGCAAATATTAGCGGCAAAAAAATAATAGAAATTGAGCCTTAGATGATTTTTGAGCGGTTAAGTTTGGCTTGCTGTTAAACGACAGAGTTTGTTTGCAGTTGCACGATAAATTATGGCTGGTTAATTAACGGCCAGTCACACGTGAGACAATAGTAAAACCGCAGCGCCTATGTTACATATTGATACAGTGAGTTTGGCATGCGACCCAAGCTCACTGTCATATTATTTTAAAAACTTTATTTCTAGGGCTTTTTTAAGTTTTACTAGAGACTTGTGATAACAGCTAATCCTATGATTAGCTGTTTTTTTTCTAGAGGTTTATAGTGGTTTGAGTTAAAAGCTTTTCAGCGTCCGCTCTTCAGTTGCGACTGCGTTTTCAACCATGGATTCAGGGCCGCTTTCTGCCTCAGTATCAACAATAGCATCAACAATAGCATCAAGATTGGTATCAGTAACCGCGGTATTTACCTCAGTGTCATCAAGCAATAACGCCACAGGACGAGTTTCCGTCGGTTGTTCCATTTTACGGATTTGCATCACAATGCCGAGCCTTGGATGATCAAAATAATGGATTTCACCACTTCTCACGCGGCGGTTTTGCACCATAGGAATCGATTGTAAAAATGGACTCATTACCTTGTCTATATCAGCTTGCTCAGTGTATTGAAAGTATTCACTGGACGCTGTTTGCTTTTGGATTGGCTGGCGCAGTGCTAAGTTGGTTTCAATAAACAAATAATGACTTAGGTAAATATTAATATTACCGTCTAATTCCCACACTGGAGTGGTTTGAGGCTCTGGCGCTAAACTGGCAAAACTTGAATTAAAATCAAAGCCTGAAAATTCATCCTCTACTTGCTCAGAAATAGCATTGCCAGAATATTCAAAGTCTTCAGAGTAATCTTTACCTGCAAAAATACGTATCGGTTTGGCACGATTACGAGATTGCATATCTTGTTGCCAAGTCAGGTGAAGTAAACTGCGCACGTTTGACTCGCGGCGCACCGCTTGGATGATTTCACCAAATTCACTTTGAGACTCAGCCAGTAATACAGGACCATCACCTAAATAGGCTTGCTGCTCACTCGCAGCAGCAATAGAAAATGGCACTTGGCTTGGAAAGGCGGTTTTGTTGGCGCTCACTAACGGATCTTGGCAGTCGATTTCGCTGCTACTCCAGTCAGTTGAGGTGCAGCCGTTTAAACCTAGTGCAACCCCGGTAATATCGTTACTGATCATTGGGGTGATCAAATCGATATTCTTTCGGTTTGGCGCCGCTGCATTATCGTCTTGCCACTTTTCGACACTGTTGGTTTGTCTTTCAAACACATATACTTCAACCTCAAACCATGTTTTAGCTTGGGCTTGCATTGTTGTCGATAGTGCCGATATAGCGGCAATAGAAAAAGCAATGTTACGCAGCACTATTTAGTTTCTCCAGTACGATGTTTATCAAGTTGCTCGAGCAAGGTCTTAATTAAGTCTAGTCGTTGCTTGCTGGTTTCAGCAGGCAAGGTGAACTTTAACTTATTTGGGCCTTCCATTCGATAAATTTGTGGCTGACTTTGTAATAAGCCAATGATAAACATTGGGTCAATTTTATGGTCGTCACTAAATTCAATGCTGCCACCTTTGGCATGCATTTCAATCTTTGTTGCACCTAAAGCTGTTGCCTGATGCTTATATAAGGTTAATTCCATTAAGTTTTTAGTCGGTTCTGGCAACATGCCAAAACGGTCAATAAACTCAACTTTTAACTCATCAAGCATGCGTTCAGTTTCGCAGTTAGCAATGCGTTTATAAAGCGATAAGCGCATATTAACATCAGAAACATAATCATCAGGCAGTAGCGCTGGAATGCGTAATTCAACTTCACACTGGGATTTAAGCATATAATCTAGTGAAGGCTCTTTACCTTCTTTTAATGCTTTTACTGCTGATTCAAGCATTTCCATGTACAAGCTAAAACCAATTTTAGAAATATGGCCGCTTTGTTCATCGCCCAGTAATTCACCGGCGCCGCGAATTTCTAAATCTTGAGTGGCGAGCATAAAGCCTGCACCTAAGTCTTCTAAGGCATCAATGGCGGTTAATCGCTTACGGGCATCTGCGCTCATTAATTTAGGGTGCGGCGTCATCAAATAAGCATATGCTTGGTGATGTGAACGGCCCACACGACCACGTAATTGATGCAATTGTGCTAAACCAAACTTATCCGCTCTGTCGATAATAATGGTGTTAGCACTGGGAACATCAATTCCGGTTTCAATAATGGTGGTACACACCAGCACATTAAAACGTTGGTGATAAAATTCTGACATGACTTTTTCAAGTTCACGTTCGCGCATTTGGCCGTGGGCGGTAACCACTCGAGCTTCAGGCAGTAATTGGCGAATGTTTTCAGCGCATTTTTCAATGGTTTCGACATTATTGTGTAAGAAATAAACTTGCCCACCACGCAAAATTTCACGCAAAATAGCTTCTCTTACCGTGGCTATATCGTACTCACGTACAAAGGTTTTTACTGCTAAGCGCTTAGCCGGTGGGGTGGCAATAATGGATAAATCACGCATACCCGACATGGCCATATTTAGGGTACGTGGAATCGGCGTGGCAGTAAGGGTTAAGATATCGACATTAGCCCGCAGGGCTTTTATCTTTTCTTTTTGGCGCACCCCAAAGCGGTGTTCTTCATCAATAACCAATAAGCCTAAGTTTTCAAAGTTTGCTTCAGCCTGCAGTAACTTATGGGTACCAATGACAATGTCGACTTTGCCATCTGATAATGACTGCAGCACTTGAGTTTGCTCTTTAGCTGAGCGAAACCGCGACATCACTTCAATTACCATTGGCCAATCGGCAAAACGATCTTTAAAGTTTTCATAGTGTTGCTGTGCAAGTAGGGTAGTTGGCACTAACACCACCACCTGTTTACCGGCATTGACCGCCACAAATGCTGCGCGCATCGCAACTTCGGTTTTACCAAAACCAACGTCACCACACACAAGGCGGTCCATGGCCATTGGGGTTTGCATATCGCTTAGTACGGCTTCAATTGCAGTTTCTTGATCGACGGTTTCTTCAAAGGGGAAACCTTGTGAAAATTGGGCATATTCTTCTGCATCAATTTTTAGCGCATCACCCGGGCGAGCTTGGCGTCTAGCGTAAACATCCAGTAATTCAGCCGCCACATCGCGGATTTTTTCAATGGCTTTTTTCTTGGCTTTTGACCAGGTTTCATTACCCAGTTTATTTAATGTCGGCTTTTCATCGGCGCCAATGCTGTAACGGCTAATAAGGTGCAGCGATGACACTGGGACATACAGCTTATCGCCTGCGGTATATTCAAGTTGCAGGTACTCGGCCACTAAGCCGCCCGTATCTAAGGTGACAAGCCCCTGATAAAGCGCAACACCATGCTCTAAATGCACAATAGGCTCGCCGACTTTAAGCTCTGCTAAGTTTTTTACCAGTACATCTGAGCTAACTTGTTTTTGCTTTTCACGGCGACGACGCTGAGAAATTCGTTGGCCAAATAACTCTGTTTCACAAATTACGCTGATATCACCTTTAGGGGTATCAAGTAACATGCAACCTTGTGATAACGGCGAGACGATTAAACCTATGTTGTCTTTAGCGGTTATAAAGGCATTTAAATGGCTAAATAACTTAGGTTTGATGTCAATTTTGCCAAGCAATTCAATTAAGGCTTCACGTCGCCCTTCAGATTCAGCGCTGAATAATAATTGTCCTTTAGTCTGACCTTGGGCCTTGGTGTACGCTTGCAGGTTAATTAACGGCTGTTTGAGCTTATGGTTGGCATTAACATCAGGCAGCCTGGCTACATTTGCCTGCTTGGCTTTTACAATAAGCTCAAGCTCGCCCTCGGCATTTTTGTTAGGCGTGCTAATTTGCGAGCGGGTGTATTTTTTAAAGGCTGCAAATAACTCATCGGTGAGTATGTATAGCTCTTGGGGCGCCAGTAACGGTCTTAACGGGTCAACGCGGCGATCTTCATAGCGAGTTTTAATTTCAGTTAAATGATGCTCACTGGCTTGTTCAATATCCCCAAGGGTGATCAGTTGAGTATCCTGAGGAATATAGTCAAATAAAGTGGCGCACTCTTCAAAAAATAGCGGTAAATAGTTTTCAATACCCGCGGGCATTAAATTACGGCTCACTTGCTGATAAACCGATTCCGCTTCTTTTGAAATCACTTCAAAGCGGCGACGGTAACGTTGTCTAAAGCCTTCAATACCCGCTGTATCGGTAGGGAACTCTTTTGCGGGCAACATGCGTATTGAATCAATTTCTTCTTTTGAGCGCTGAGAGTCCACATCAAAATAGCGAATGGTTTCTACTTCATCGTCAAATAATTCAATGCGCAATGGCTGGGAAGAGCCCGTAGGGAAAATATCTAAAATCGAGCCACGGATCGCAAACTCACCATGCTCATAAACTTGATCAACCAAGTAGTAGCCGGTGTCGGTTAGGTGCTGCCTAACCTGTTGTAAGCCGTAAATGTCACCTTTTTTAAGTAGCATGACATTGGAGGTTAAAAACGATTTTGGCGGTAACTTCACCATCAAGGTGTTAACCGGCACGATTATCACATTGTGATGTGACTGGCTCATTTTTGCCAAGGTTTCTAAGCGCTGTGAAATCAAGTCTTGATGGGGCGAGAAGCTGTCGTAAGGCAGGGTTTCTCTATCTGGGAATAAACACACATTGATGTCAGATTCTGCCAGAAGGTAACCCAGTTCAACCTCGAGCTGTAATGCGCTTGGGGTGTCATTGGTAACAACCAGACTGGTACCCGAATGCTGGGAAATTAGGCTTGAAAGCGTAATAGCTTGTGAGACGCCCCCCAGTGTTGTTAAGGTTTGAAACTGTTGGCCTTTTTTTACACTTGGCGGTGTTAGAACGCTAAAATTCTTCATTGAGTATCTAACTAACTTCTTTTATAAAAGTGATAAATTTAACCTGCTGATTGTTATCATGAAACCAATCACGGCTTGGCTAAATTTGTATTGGTGATAGTTGATTAACACCAGATTATGATAGCTATTATAAGCAAGCTTAAAACAATATGCAGGCAATATGTGTTATTTGGCTGCTTGTTGGCGAATTTGTTTGCGCTGCTGAAGCATTTTTTGCTGCACAGCTAAGCTGGCTTTAACCAGTTGCTCCACATCGGCATCTAAAATCTGACTAAAATCTAAGCTAACGGCATATTGTGGCTGATTATTTTCATGATTTTGTTGTGCATTATTATCAAGGCTGATGGCTTGGCATTGGCTCACCTGACAAAGACACAATATGGCCACTAACTCGCTGCTGATATAAATCGAGGTTTTAAAATATTCACCAATGGTCAGTGGCTTAGGGGTGATTAAACTGATGCCGCTACCACCAAAATGGCTGCCTTGGAATTTTTCACCGCTTTGGACTTCTTTTTCTAGCACATGGTGCAATACTAAATCCACTTTACGTGATTGCAGCTTAAGAAAGTCGACCACAGCTTTAGCATCGTTATCAATACTTCTTAATTGCAGTAAACAGCTTGCTTCTAACTCTTTGACTTCTGATAGTAATTTAAGCCCTACCGATTGCATCGATCGTAAGTCTTGTTCAGACGGAATGCCTTGAGAATCTGACCAGTTTTCAAGATAAACAGCAAAGTCATGGGGCACGGTAAAATATGCATTGGATTCAGTTAACAAGGTTTGTCTCTTTATTTATCAAACTAATACCCCTATTATCATGCCCATCTTAATGATTTAGCAAGTTTTAGCCTTTGTGTTAAATTAAACTGCTGTTTTTTATTCCAATAAACACCAAGGATGCACTTTTCTTTATGAACTTTCGGTTTTCATTATTCATGGGCTACCGCTATTGGCGGACGCGTAAAGCCAATGCTTTTGCATCTTTCATTACTTTTTTTGCGGTATCGGGCATTTTTTTAGGGGTAGCCGCGCTGATTATTGTCAGCTCAGTGATGAACGGGCTAGAAGGTCAGCTCAAACAGCGAATTTTAGGCGCAGTGCCACAACTAACCCTCATTAATGATGCAGGCTTTAGTGATTGGCAAACCCAAGCTAAGTCGTTAACAACATTGCCGCAAGTACAAGGGCTCGCACCCACGGTGACCACTCAAGCTATGGTGCAATCAAGTAAAAATATCAGCGCTGTACAAGTGTATGGTGTGTTTCCTGAGTATGAGCAAAACCTTTCAGCCATCGTTGCCAATACCTATTCCAGCGCTTTTGAGCAGCTCACTCCAGGTAGTTACAACGTGGTGCTAGGCAGCGACCTTGCCAGAAAATTATCCATCAATGTTGGTGACAAAATCCGCATTTTAAGTGGCGATGGGGTGGTGTACTCACCATTAGGCCCCGTGCCAAGCCAGCGTAAATTTACCGTGGCAGGTTTATTTGAAATGGGCTCGCAAGTGGATGGAGTATTAGCCTATGTGCATTATCAAGATGCAAGACGGTTAATGCGTGTAAGCCCCAGTGAAATTAATGAATTACGGGTTTACTTAACCGATCCCTTCATCGCCCCTGAAATGGGCGTTACATTGACAGATAAATTAGCTCAGCAAGGCATAGCTATTGAAACCCGCGATTGGCGCGATGATTTTGGCCATTTATTTGCTGCGGTAAAAATGGAAAAAAACATGATGTCATTGATGCTCAGTTTAATCGTTGCCGTGGCGGCGTTTAATATTGTGTCGGCATTAGTGATGATGGTAATAGATAAAACCACCGATGTAGCAGTGCTAAAAACCCAAGGCTTAACGACGCAATCGGTGATGAACATCTTTATTGTTCAGGGCTCACTGAATGCCATTATTGGTTTGGCATTAGGCACCTTAGCTGGGGTCACAATTACTTTAAATTTAAATAGTATGCTTAATGTCTTGGGTATATCAGTACTTGGAGTAGGGCAAAATTTACCGGTGATCATAGCAAGTCAACAAATTATGGTCATTGTTGTTGGCACTCTTATCATGACATTACTTGCCACCATTTATCCCGCATTAACGGCTGCGCGAGTGCAACCTGCAACAGCCTTGAGATATGAATAATGAATAAACAACCAGTAGTATTAGAAGTTAACAAGGTCACTAAGCAATTTCATGACGGTGAAACCACCACCAAGGTGCTTTCGAGCGTTGATTTAACGGTTTATCAAGGTGAGCAATTGGCCATTGTCGGCACCTCTGGCTCAGGTAAAAGTACCTTACTGCATATTATGGGCACCTTAGATATCCCAACATCTGGCACCGTGAAGCTAGATGGTGAAGACCTTTATCAGCTAAGCGCAGCTAGACAAGCTGAAGTCAGAAATAAAGACTTAGGCTTTATTTATCAATTCCATCACCTATTACCTGAGTTTTCTGCGCTTGAAAATGTCGCCATGCCAGCGTTTATTCAAGGTCGAGATAAAAAGCAATCGTTAGCTGAAGCTACAGCCTTATTAGAGAGAGTTGGACTAGGGCATCGTTTAGAGCATATTCCTGCGCAGCTTTCAGGCGGCGAGCGCCAACGTGTCGCCATTGCACGGGCGCTGATTAATAAACCCAAGTTAGTATTGGCCGATGAGCCAACCGGTAACTTAGATGCCAGCAGCGGCGATAGTGTGTACGAACTGATTCGTGAGCTTGCTCAGCAACTGGGCACAGCCTTTGTAGTGGTAACCCATGATTATAAATTAGCAGCGAAAATGGATCGTCAATTAACCATGAAAGACGGCGTTTTACAGCAAGTAGCGGAAGAGAAATAATGAAGTCATTACTGCCACTGGTTATCGGTTGGCGTTTTTATCGCGCAAGACAATCTAACGGCTTTATTGGCTTTATTTCATTTGCCTCCACCGCAGGTATTGCGCTGGGTGTGGCAGTGTTAATTTTAGTGTTATCAGCCATGAATGGCTTTGAACGTGAATTAGAGCAGAGGTTATTAGGCGTTGTTGCACATGGTGAACTGCTGAGCGTTAACGAGCCATTACATGACTGGCAAGGCATTGCAGAAACGGCTAAAAGCATGCCAGAAATTGTTGCTACCGCGCCGTTTATTAAAATGCAGGGCTTGGTACAAAAGCCGGGCGGCTTTCAAGGGCTAGAGCTTAATGGTATTGAGCCAGAACTTGAAAAAGAGGTTTCAACCATTGATGAATTTATGCCAGCACAGGCGTGGGCCTCTTTAAGTACTCACTCCAACAACATTGTCGTTGGTCGCAGCTTATTAGACAAACTTGGTTTAAAGGTCGGTGACACCTTATCAATGTACACCCCAGATATGGGGCAAACCAATAAGTTAACTGCGGCGAAAAGTCATCGCTTTGTGGTTGCTGGTGTGTATGACTTGGGTGGAGAAATAGAATCAACTCAAGCCTATGTGTCTTTGCCGTATCTTGCTGAAGTACTGAAACTGCCTGTGGGCTCAGTGACAGGCCTGCGCATTACGGTTAATAAAGTTTTCAGTGCGCCGCGCATTACTCGCGATTTGGGTTATGCACAAAATCAGTATTTGCATTTAAATAACTGGACTCGTTCACAAGGGCATTTATATCAAGATATTCAGCTGGTTAGAATGGTGATGTATTTGGTACTTGCACTGGTGATTGCCGTGGCTTGTTTTAATATTGTTTCTACTTTGGTGATGGCAGTGCGAGATAAAAGCGCCGAAATCGCTATTTTGATGACAATGGGATTAAAGCGTGCCCAAGTGATGGCGATATTTATTATGCAAGGTGCACTCAATGGTGCTTTAGGTTGCACTATTGGCGCTGCTATAGGCGTGACATTGGCACTTAATCTGAGTGCGTTTGCCAATGCTGTTGAGCAATTTTTTGGGATTAAATTACTAGAATCTGATATTTACTTTATCGACTTCTTGCCGTCACAGCTACAGCAACAAGATGTGTTAGTGGTTGTTGGTATGGGCTTTGTGATGAGTTTACTGGCGACTATTTATCCGGCCTATAAAGCAACCAAAATAGCGCCAGCAACGGCATTAGCAGGGCGATGAATTGACTAGGTGTTAGGTGTTGAATCACTGCCTTGAAAAGCAGAGATAAAAACGCGCTCTAGCGCGTTTTTTATTGGTTAAAATTTATTTTCAATTGCGTAACTAGGCGCTTACAACAAGCACTGACAATTGGCTATGAGAATAGGCTATGACAATCGCTATTGATAACATCAATTAAAACAGCGTTCCAAACTCAGTCTAAACACATCAGTTAAACAAGCTTTTAAAGTAATGCCAAATCCCTAACGAGGTATCAGGAAACAAGTCGATACCTAAGGCAGACTTTAATAAATACAGAGCTAACAAACCAAATAACATGCTGAAAAGTATAAAACCGGTGACAGTGGTAATCATCATCACTAGCGATATTCGTTTTTCGCGGCGAGTATAGGCGCGTTTGTTTTTACCTAATAATAAGACGTAATAAAAACGCCATTTAATAAAAGGAAACTTAAAGGTGCCACGGCTATCAAGAAAGTGACCACCCCAAGTCGATGGACCCAAGGCTTGCTTAATCGCATTGAGCTGCGCATCAGTAAAACTATCAGCAATATCTGACGGCGAACGCTTAAGCATTTTTGCAATGAGAGGATCTTGCCTAATAGACTTAGGCGAAGCCGCTGTCACTTTAGGTTGAACTTCATTGTTAATGTCAGTTTTAGCGGTTTTTTTAGCTACATCCGTATTGCTTTGTGGCATATATTTTCCATAATTATCAAACAAAATAGCAGTCATTGTATTTTGGTATCAGCCAGTTATGAGCGTAAGGTCGGCTTTATTATGACTAAGCTAAACCTGATTTTAATCTAGCATAGAATAAACCCTAGAATACGCCCCAAAAATTTATTTTTACCACGAGGAGTTTGAATGGATGAGGTAAAGCAGGTTATTAACTTTTGGTTTACTGAAATTGAGCCTGCCCAATGGTTTAAAAAAGATGTTAGCTTTGATGAATTAATTCGCACACGCTTTGGTAAGTTACATACTCAAGCCATAGCGGGGGAATTATGGTTATGGCGTCAGCATCTGCAAGGGCGCTTAGCTGAAATTATCATATTGGATCAGTTCTCCCGCAATATTTACCGTGATGATGCTCGAGCATTTAGCGCTGATCCCATGGCATTAGCCTTAGCCCAAGAGGCCATTTTACAGGGGCTTGATCAACAATTAACCGCAATCGAGCGAACTTTTTTGTATATGCCCTATATGCACAGTGAGTCGTTAAAAGTGCATCAACAAGGGTTAGCGCTATTTAAAAGTAATGGGCTTGAATCTAATTATCAATTTGAATTAAAACACTTAAAAATTATTGAACGTTTTGGCCGTTACCCCCATCGAAATGAGTTGCTTGGTCGAACATCAACCATAGAAGAATTAGCTTTTTTAGCACAGCCTGGTTCGTCTTTTTAGTTTTATGGTGTATCGACGAGTGCGAAGGTTTGTTTAAAAGACTTTAGTCACGCAGCACAAACCATAAAAATTTTTTAATAATTCTTTAGAGGATTTTCTTTTCATTATTTGTACTACCTAATCTAAATTTTAAGTTTTTGGGAATCATATTTGCCCCTAATTAGTTGAACAAGTGTGCTGGTTTAAGATACAGGGCTAATTATTCGAGAAGATAAACGCGGCGTCATTAGCGCGAGTAGTCAGGATATCCTCAATAGGCTGAACATTCCCGCAGAGAATTGGCTTAAAATCACCACTGAGTTTGGCGCTTTATTCAAAGGTGCAGTAGGGGCGTTACCTGCATTAACTGACTATTGTGAGCATTTAGACCGTAAACGACGACAAGGTGCAGCTAACTGTCAGCGCTGGTTGTGCGCTTAATAAATCATTTCTTAATCTCAAATAACAGCATTTCCCACTTGATAGATATCAAGCTTTTCTGCTGGATTGAATTTAGTTTATGAGTTAATTTTGGTGATTAATGATGAAATATTCAGTCCTTTGGCTGGAATAATCCCATCAGTTAATGAATGTAGGTGTTAGCAACTTAAAACGAAAGGCGTGATGTTATAACTTCTAAATGATGGGTGGCTTTTTAATTCTCTGCAACAGCGGCTGCAATTGGGCTAAAACTAAAGCAAGCAGCAATAAGCATTGCTGCTCCCAATGTCTTTTTCATGGTATATCCTTTTAGATTAATTGCTCTCAAATTACCTATAAGTAATCTGAGTTTTTACTTGTAAACTTTTGTAATTTTTTACTGTATTTGTATTGTTAATGGCATCCATCAATACATTGGCATTTTGGATCACTTTAGGGCATAACCACCTGAATAAATTATCTTTTCGACCAAAGTAAAATGCCCCAAACTGGCTCGGCAGATGTTGACAATTAAGCACATACAAAAAGTCAGTAATATGGATGAAAAAACAAAAAAAAGATGCAACCAATCATAACACTGGTTGGTTGCATCTTAGTTGCTCTTAGCGGTTTTTACTGTGGATTCAAACCTAAAATTTTCAATACCTTAATGAAGTTATCACGACGCTCTTCAACGTTGTGTACATCACCAGTATCACAGGTTAAACCAGGACAACCTCGGTTAACGATGCCTGATACGTCATCAATAAATTGAGTACCCTGCATACCACCATCAACATACTTTTTAAGTTCATTGTGGTAATTCCAGTTTTGATACAAACCGCTTTCATCAGGATAAGCTTGTACTGAGGTTACCCAATAAAATAGACCTGCTATCCATTTTATTTCTCGGTTTTCTTCAGAGCTACAGATCAGCCCTGGATTTGAACAGAGATCTAATTCGGCATACAACGGGTTTTCTGGTGGAGCTTCTACAACTACGCCATCAATCGTTGTACCAATGGTATCGGGGTCTACATGCGAACGGCCCATGTAGTGGTTCAGCGTACCGAAGTTTTGACGACCCGTAGTTTGAATCACACCACGGCCCCACCAGCCACAGCCTTGAACACTTTCTTGGCTACTGCCGTCCCAGATAAATTTACCGGCTTTTTGGCCTTCGTAAACTTTACACTCTTCACGTTCCCATACTTGCTTCGAACCATCGATAGTTTCTGGCACTTCATTACAATGGCCATTGTTACTCCAACGACCAACAGCGCCATTGACTAGTAGGCCACGCTCTTCCAGTACAGCATCAGGTGTTGCAAATACTGGAGCTGGAGCGCCATACCACTGAGCATGAGTGAAAGCGCTCACTTCCATCTTGTTGTCACGTGGACAAGAATAAGCATGATCTAAACCAGAGATCGGGTTCACACCGTAATCGGCATATTGCTGACCTAGCTGACCACAACTTGCTGACATCGGGTAGTCCGCAGGAGCCCCCCACTTTGTTTCAGACCAGTTGTTTTCATCACAAGCATTGTAGCGAATCGTTTCTTGCATACTTTGTGCTAAGAATGCGGCGATGGCGATTTTCGCATATTTGATATTCGTCTCGTCATCAGCATTCTCATCAATCAGCCAGAACTTATTGCCAGCAACACCGATGTTATGCATTGCACTTAACCCATCAAGGAAGTCTTCCCATTTATATACTGTCGATGGGATCCACTGTGATTGTGGAGTTTGAAATAAGAAGGCTTCATTGTTCATCGCATCTTTAGCCGCCAAGAGTTGGCGATTCAACTCTTCGATTGCGGTTAATGGCCCTTCATGAGAGTCATCACCAGCATAATAAAGCGGAACTTGCGCATGTTGGTAGTCTTCGATTTTGCTGGTTAGCTCAGAACTATCTTGGTCAAACTTGATAGCAAAAACGTTACTAAAGGCAGCTTTACGCAGTTGACGTTCTGCTGTTGTTTGGCCCATAAAGTACTGCGCAGCTTGGGCTGTTGGGATATCAGCTAACATTACTGGCGCTTTAACGTAGTCACTGACTTGCTTAACGTACTCAAGAGCGTTATGCCATTGGTCACTATCTAGCGCTGGGGTTGCACTCGATTTAGTGTAAACAATGAAATCCGCCTTATTGCTTGATTCTGGCTCGTAAAGTTCGAAATCTTTTAGCATATCTGCAGAGTATTGCGATGCAGAATCCCAAACAGACTGACGACCAGAATGTTTGTTATAAGCGAAGTCACCAATACTTACTGTCCAACCGAATGTCGCTTGTGGCGCAAGGGTTGAGATCACTAAGTTATATGCTTGAGCCCAGCCTTTTGCATCATTTGTCAGTGCATTAACGTCATCGATGTCAAGATCAGCACCAGTGAAATCAATCGCTTGAATTAAGGCTTGTTTTACTGCAATAGAACCTAGGCCTTTTCCTTTGTCCATTGTGGCTTTATCAAGCACATCACCTTTGATAATAATCGATGATGTTTCAGCATTTTCACTTGCTTCAATCAAAGCGATAAAGCTGCTAGTTAATTGAGTAAGATCGGCAATCTCATCACTCGTTACCGTTTCAATAACTATTGAGCTAGGTGCTGATGTTGATGGACTTGCTACAACTAAATGATTTGGCCAACCAGCCACTTCCAAGTTAATCGGATCTAATGGATTCGGTAATGAAAGCAGCGGAGCTGTTCCTGGTGCAGTGCCATCACAGTTTAAATGATGGCCCCATGAACTATCGCTACCTGGTGTTGATTGAGTCCAATAAATCGCTTCATACGCGATGTTATTGTTTACCATGATGTCACCACCACCAGCATGATCGCCACGGGTCCAGTCTGGGTAAACATTAAAATCATCACATAACTCACCAACAGGTGGCGTTATCGGCTCTCCTGGTATTCCTGGCTCCAATGGCGAATCAGGTTCTTGTGGCTGCGTAGTAGGATCTTCAGGCTCGCTTGGTTCAAGGATTGGGGTCCCCTCGCTCGGCGGTAATACAATAGGTCCACCTGGTATACCTGGCTCCAGTGGGGAATCAGGATCTTGTGGCTGCGTAGTAGGATCTTCAGGCTCGCTTGGTGCAAGGATTGGGGTCCCCTCGCTCGGCGGTAATACAATTGGTCCACCTGGTATTCCTGGCTCCAATGGCGAATCAGGATCTTGTGGTTTGGCAGGGGTACCTACTGACTCATCTGGCGGAAGAATAGGATTGCCTTCGCTAGGTGGTAATACGATAGGTGGATTACCATCATCTGGACAATCGGTTAAATCCCAGAACCATGTACTATTTGCAGACGGTGTTTCCCAAACGCCAGGATTATTTTTAGCGATAAAACACTCACCTTTATATGAGACCATATCACCATTATTTACTTTGGTTTGTCCCGGAATAAATGGCGTCACGTCGCTTGGCTCTGGGCTAGGCCCTGGTCCTGGCGTTGGATCTGTATCACCAATGAGTTTCCATGGTGAATCCCATTCATTGGGGTAGTCAGCTGCTGGACTCTGACCAGGATTGGCCCACCACTTAGCTTCATACAATTTATCGTTTACAGTGACCTGAGAACCACCAGAATATGACTTACTGCTGTCATAAGGCTCTGCGGCGTAGAGGTAACTGCTAAATAGCACACTGGCTAATACCCCGGCTAATTTACTTCTTTTAAACATATACTTATACCTATTAATTATTATGGATTTATCTTGTTGAATAACGTTGGCGAATATGAAGATTCGACGTTCAAACAGCACCTCAATTTGCAATTATTTAGTTGTGATAATTCATCACCACGAATTATTACATTTGCTCTTGATTAGCCCTCAAGTCACTCAGTATTGCTTACCTGATGATTTGTGTACCTCCTAGCTGACTCTTTATGGTTGTAAACCCCTTCTGCCGTATATCGGCAATAATGCGGGGGCGTTTGTTACCTCCCATGCATACCACCTTCGCTGCGCGAGTGTACTTTCGATGGCTTTAATTAATGTAAGCTTATAAATATAAAGGATTTATTTTGTTGGTATAACAAAAGTCAAATACCGGTTCAATGACTTAATGGGACATGCCGCTATTTCGAGGCAATGGTTTAACCCTTTCTGTACATTTCTTGTGGAAACACACAAAGCAACCAACACCAAACCCAAAACTTTTAACTAACAATTCAATATGTTGCGATCAAAATGTGACCACATTTGGTTTACATGGTTGTTGTGATTTGATAGGGGAGACCAAGAGTAAATCAGGCTGAACGACAGCGAGCTTGGCATCCTCGCCAAGCTCTCGGAATAAAGAATTAACATAATTAAGAATTAACATGGCCACCCATTCTAGTTGGCTAAATGTTAAACACCCTACTAGGCTTTAGTTATTGCTCATTACTTGGTGATTGAAGATGGCCAGACCTAGAAAAACACTCGTGAG
>NZ_JBFRKG010000001.1:68647-100640 GCF_041469325.1 Shewanella sp. 10N.286.51.B8 | reverse complement strand
TTATTTAAAAACAATTTTCAACGTCACTTTACAGTGAACTGATTTGGCGTGTAACCCATGCTAGTGCGTGGTTTGCCGTGTCAGTGGATGCGCATTATAGGCAGATTCTGAATTGGTGCAAGGGCTTTTTATATAAAAACCGTTTAAGCGAATAGCTTTTGAACAGATCGTTTTATTTTTAACTATTATGGGTATTTAAAGAACACTTTTGTCCTACAGTAACTATCAGTAATATGGTTTTTATCGTGTTTTGAGGTCATATTTTCATCAGAGTATGGTGAAAGCTTCAATAATTCATTACCATAGCTATGTTTTTAACAGTTATTTATCATTTTTCATTTTTATTAGAGACAATCTTATGCAAAAGTCATTTGTTATTACCCTAATTATTGCCCTTATAGGTGCAATCGTTATTTATGCTCTTTCTACCAATGTTCAATTAGTCGTGTCTTTCATCGCTGGTGTTATGTTAGCGAGTCTTATATTCACTTTTGTTCCGTCTTCAACTGCAACTGATTCAAATAAGCCTTATGTTGGCCCAACAATGACACTTTATGTTGGTAACTTGCCTTACCGTGTTCATGAAGGTGAAGTGAAAGCTTTATTCGGCGAATATGGACCAGTTAATTCAGTACGTTTAGTTAGAGATAGAAAAACAGGTCGCCGTAAGGGATTTGGTTTTGTTGAAATGTCTGAAACTGGCGCCAAGAAAGCAATGAACAAGTTAAACGATTACAGTTTCCAAGAACGCACACTAAAGGTGCGTGAAGCTAAATCACAAGAGTCAGATCCATCTGAGTCAAATAAAGAAGACTAAACCTCTTCTATTAGCTGCCTATATTAGCTGCCTACGGAAATGCACTCTAGTTGCTTAAAACCGTAGTCAGCTAATGTTAATGCTAAGCCTTTATCTATCTTCTTTGTAAATCCCGCTGTTAACCTGCCTACTTTGTTCGTTTTACCTTTAGCTGACATATTTATTGTTTCTAATAATGACGCCACTCTTATTGCAATGGCTTCGCCGGAATCTAATAGCGTTACTGGATGGCTAATGCACTCAGCTATTTCTTGGCGTAATAACGGAAAGTGAGTGCAGCCTAAAACCAAGGTATCTATATCAGTGCCATTTATCGAAGCCAAGATTGGTTTTATCGCATTTAAGTTTATTGGGTTTCTTTTAGCTTTCTCTTCGGCAATAAGCACTAATTCAGATGAACCAATCAAAGTCACTTCACAGCAACCAGCAAACTCACGGATCAACTCTTTAGTATAAGCTCTTTCAACTGTCCCTGGCGTGGCGAGTAAGGCAAAGTGTTTTGTCTTAGTCAATTGCGCTGCAGGTTTAATTGCTGGCACTACGCCCACCACAGGTATGGTTAGTCGTCTTCGTAAATGCGGTAACACTAGGGTGCTGGCAGTATTGCAGGCAACGACCACAATGGAAGCATTAATGCATGCCACTTGCTTGATGATCAGTGCCACACAACCTTCAATTAATGCTTGTTCTGCTAGGTCCCCATAAGGTAGCCGCGCATTATCAAATAAATAGAAGATATCTTTAGCAGGCATTTTTGTTTGAATGTGATCTAAAACGGATAAACCGCCGATACCAGAATCAAAAATAAGTATTGGACCTGACAATCTCTTCTCCATAATGCGGGTGATAAAAGCTGTATAGATAAAATTAACCACTTAATCCATTAAGATTAAGTCAATCCGCTGGACATCAGCGTTGTGTAGTATAATATTTGCGCCCTTAATTTACAGCCTATGGTGGAACAAAATGAATTTAGCTGCAATGGATCCTAAAAACTATGATGCGCAACTAGCAGAGAAGCGTATCAAGCTTGAACAGGACTTTGCCGATTTTACGCCGCCTAGTTTAGAAGTTTTTGCCTCAGAACCAGCCCATTACCGTATGCGCGCCGAGTTTCGAGTATGGCACGATGGCGATGACTTATTCTATTACATGTTTGATAAAGTCTTAGATGAGAAAGTGCGCTGTGAGCAATATTTGCCTGCAGGGACTTTAATCAATGAAATGATGACTGCATTAATGGAAGAGCTACGTCCTAATCATGATTTACGCTTTAAGTTATTTCAGGTGGACTTTTTAACCACGCTTAGTGGTGAGATCTTAGTGTCGTTACTTTATCACCGCCAATTAGGCGACACTTGGATAGAGCAAGCGACCCAAATGAAGGCGCGTTTAGCTGAAAAGTTTAACGTCAATATCATTGGCCGAGCACGTAAACTTAAAATCGATTTAGATAAAGACTTTGTGGTTGAGACCCTTAATGTAGCCGGTCAAGAATTACATTATAAACAAATTGAAAATAGCTTTACCCAGCCAAATGCGAAAGTGTCAGTCAAAATGCTCGAATGGGCTATTTCAGCAACCAAAGACAGCACTGGCGATTTATTAGAGCTTTATTGCGGTAATGGCAATTTCACTATCGCTTTAGCGCAAAACTTTGACCGCGTACTAGCAACAGAATTAGCTAAGCCATCTGTTGATGCTGCGCAGTATAATATTGCCATCAACAAAGTCGATAATGTGCAAATCATTCGTATGTCTGCTGAAGACTTTAGTGATGCGATGGCGAAAAAACGCACCTTTAGACGTTTAGAAGGTATTGACTTAGATAGCTACGATTGCAATACCATTTTCGTTGACCCACCACGAGCGGGTATTGACGATGACACCTTGGCATTAATGCAAAACTACGACCGCATTTTATATATTTCATGTAACCCAGAAACCCTAAAAGCAAACCTTGAGGTACTGGGAAGCACCCATAAGATCACCCGTTTCGCTTTATTTGATCAATTCCCATATACCCACCACATGGAATCAGGTGTGCTACTAGAACGTAAGTAGGTTCAACACATATTAAAAAGCCGTTATAGGATGAGTTATCCATAACGGCTTTTTTATTGCGTAAGTTTTACTATTAATTCACTGATGCTATTTAGTATCAACTTTATGTTGCAGCGCTTCAGCGCCTTTTGCCACCATGCGCAATTGCAGCACTAAGTGATCGGCTAATACTTTTCTGTCAGCTCGTTTCATATCTAAAGCTGATGCCCCAGCGTTAAACACTAAGGTGACTAAAGCTTCTGCTTGCACCCTAGCTAGCATTGGCGTTCTTCCAGCAGTCGCCTCTGTGTAATGAGACAACTCTGAAATAAAGTGTTCTATTTCTCTTGCTACTGCGGCGCGAAAAGCCGCTGACGTTCCTGAGCGCTCATGTAATAGAATTCGAAAAACATTGGGATTTGATTCTAATACTTCCACAAACGTGTCAACCGAGATACGAATGACACTACCACCCGCTTCTGCGCGCTGGCGACCTTTACGCATCATTTGTCGAAGTGTGAGTCCACCTTCATCAACCATGGTTAAACCAAGTTCATTCATGT
The DNA here is from genome assembly GCF_041469325.1 of Shewanella sp. 10N.286.51.B8. Taxonomy (NCBI): domain Bacteria; kingdom Pseudomonadati; phylum Pseudomonadota; class Gammaproteobacteria; order Alteromonadales; family Shewanellaceae; genus Shewanella; species Shewanella sp. 10N.286.51.B8. The sequence goes on along the minus strand of NZ_JBFRKG010000001.1, from coordinate 97,217 downwards.
CTTTGAAATGACGATAAAAAGAGGTTGGCGCTATGCCCGCTTCCCTTGCCACTTCTCGCAAGCTTAAACTGGAGAAACTACGTTCAGCGCTTAATTGATTAAAAGCGGCATCTACCAATGCACGACGGGTTTTTTCTTTCTGTAATGCTCTTACACCCATGTAAAGATCCATTTAGTAAATGTTATTGCACAGATAATACCGCTTTTAAGCTAAAAACACAGCCCCGAGATACTTGACCGAATAAAGTTGGTGAGCTAAATTAGCTTACAACTGTACGCTCAATAAGAATCATGGATTATCTTAATGAAAAAACCACCGATTATTTGGTTAAATACTGCTTTATTTGCGCTAACACTACTTGGCGCGCTGACTTTAGTGCCGTGGCGTGGCTTTACACATGGCTTTGAAGCTATTGAGTGGATTGCTTTTGTGGTACTTGCCTTTGCTAGCGGCCTTTCAATTACCGCCGGTTACCATAGATTATGGTCTCACAAAGCTTATAAAGCGCATCCTGCAATGCGATTCTTATTTGCCCTTGGCGGTGCATTAGCATTACAAAATAGTGCACTGCATTGGTCATCAGATCATCGCATCCATCATAAGCACGTTGATAATAACGACAAAGATCCTTATTCAGCCAAAATGGGCTTTTGGTATAGTCATATTGGTTGGATGCTACGTGAATACCAAGCCAGTCGTTATCATGATTATAATAACGTCCGCGATTTACAAAAAGATGCCATCGTTATGTGGCAGCATAAACATTATCTTACCCTAGTGGTATTGATGAATATCGCACTACCGGCATTTTTAGGCTGGCTCAATGGCGATATTATTTCAATGGTGCTGATGGCAGGACTATTACGTTTAGTGGTCGTACATCACTGTACTTTCTTTATTAATTCATTAGCCCATGTCTGGGGCAGTCAGCCATATACCAATAAAAATACGGCTAAAGATAATGGCATGATTGCCTTACTGACCTATGGTGAGGGTTATCATAACTTTCATCACATTTTTGAAAATGACTACCGTAATGGTATTAAGTGGTGGCATTACGACCCAACAAAATGGCTAATTAAGTCAATGCAATGGTGTGGTTTAGCCACTGATTTACGAGTAGTACCGCAAGAGCGAATCGAAAGTGCCAAACTTCAAATGCAATTATTAAGAGCGCAAAATAAGGTCGCACATTTACCAAATTGTGATGAAATAATCGCTAATTTCCAAGCCGAATATGATCTTATGAAGCAACATCTAGTGGATTATTATCAAGCGAAAAAGGTACTGCTAGATGCCAAACGTAAACAACTGAGCAACCAGCAATTAAAATTGCAGGTCGAAGAATTAAAAGCACGTTTGTTAGCCCAAAAGAAAAACTGGAATAGCCTCACTGCTGCTTATTAAAGTCTGTTTTAACCCATTAAAAGTAAACGGCTACCTTGCAAGGTAGCCGTATGTGTTTATGATGGATAATCTTCCTTTTTAAGGGTTACCCATTAATGTCTGAATCGTCAGTTAAACTTACTGAATATAGCCACGGCGCCGGCTGTGGCTGTAAAATTTCCCCGCAGGTACTTAGCACCATACTTGCCTCATCTTTACCCTCTTTTACCGATCCTAAATTATTAGTCGGCAATCAAACCCGTGACGATGCAGCAGTTTACCAACTCAATGATGAAACCGGCATTATCAGTACCACTGACTTTTTCATGCCGATTGTGGATGACCCTTTTACCTTTGGGCGTATCGCGGCCACTAATGCCATCAGCGATATTTATGCCATGGGCGGCACGCCTATCATGGCTATTGCCATACTTGGCTGGCCAGTGAATATCTTAGCTGCAGAAGTGGCTCAAAAGGTTATTGAAGGCGGGCGCCAAGCCTGCGCTGATGCGGGAATAATGTTAGCTGGCGGTCACAGCATTGATGCACCTGAACCGATTTTTGGATTGGCGGTAACCGGACAAATCCCTCTTGAGCAATTAAAGCGCAATAATACTGCAAAAGCTGGCGATAAACTGTATCTCACTAAACCGATAGGGATCGGTATCCTCACTACCGCGCAAAAACAAAAAAAGCTCACTGAGCAAGACAGTATGATTGCCATTGATGCCATGTGTCAGCTAAACAAGGTCGGCCAAGATATTGCGGCAATAGCTGGAGTAAATGCACTGACAGACGTGACAGGTTTTGGATTAGCAGGTCACCTGATTGAAGTCTGCCAAGGTGGCGATGTCACTGCGAATTTAACCTTCGATAGTATCCCATTATTAGACCGAGCGCTGCACTACTTAAACTTAGGTTGCACCCCAGGCGGAACCCAACGCAACTTCGACAGTTATCAGCAATACTTACCTAAAATGAGCGAGCAACAAAAAGCGATTCTGTGCGATCCGCAAACCAGTGGCGGCTTGTTGATTGCGGTAAGCGCTGACGCAGAACAACAACTGGTTGCTTTACTTGAGGCGCAAAATATTGCCCCTATTTGCATTGGTGAATTGAGCGTTTCAAATACCAATAGCGCATTAATTACACTGACATAGAGAGTAACAAATGCCTGCTAACATCATTGCTAAAACCGAGTATCAACGTCTTTTCCTTCAGCAGCGTGCGCTCATTGATGTGCGCGCCCCCATCGAATTTAGTAAAGGCGCCTTCGAGCATTCGGCCAATTTCCCGCTGATGAATGACAGTGAACGTACCAAGGTTGGTACTTGCTATAAAGAGCAAGGACAACAGGCGGCTATCGAATTAGGTCATCAATTGGTTAATGGCAAAACCAAGCAGCAGCGCATTGAAAGCTGGCAGCAGTTTATCGCTAAGCACCCCAACAGCTACCTATATTGTTTTCGTGGTGGCTTACGTTCAAAGTTGTCACAGCAATGGCTGAAAGAGGCCGGCATCGATATCCCTTATATTGAAGGTGGCTATAAAGCCATGCGCCAATATTTAATTGATATCATTGATACCGCGGCGACTTTGCAGCCCTTAGTCATTTTAAGCGGCAGCACCGGCAGCGGCAAGACCGAGCTCTTACAACTGCGACCAGAGTCCATTGACTTAGAAGCCATTGCCAATCATCGCGGCTCAAGCTTTGGTAAGAACCTTGAGCCCCAACCAACTCAAATTAATTTCGAAAATCAGCTGGCGACACAGCTACTACAACATCAGCAATTGCCACAACATAAAATCTTGTTAGAAGACGAAAGCTTCTTAATCGGGCGCTCAGCCATACCCAAAGCTTTTTACCAAGCGATGCAAGCCAGTGAGATGATTGTATTAGAAGAAAGCTTAGCGAATCGTATAAACAGAATACATAAAGACTATGTTATTGATAAGTCAGCCGCCTTTATCAATAAATATGGCGCAGAACATGGAAAAGAACAGTTTAGCCAATACCTGCTTAGCAGCATTAATAGCATCAAAAAACGCTTAGGTGGCAAGCAACACCAACAGCTCAGTGCCATTATTGAAAGCGCCATAAATCGACAGTTTTCAATAAACGATGCTAATGAACATTTTGATTGGATTTCAATACTATTAGAGCGCTATTACGACCCTATGTATCAATACCAAATGAGCAAACGTCAGCAAAGGGTAATATTTAGTGGTGATAAAATTGCGATCCAGCAATATTTAGATCAGCTAGCAGGATAATTCACACACTCTGCACTCATAACAACGAACGGTTGCTGTTATGAGTGTCACATAGCAAAGATAGAGCAACCACTTATACTCGTGCTTTAGCCCCATCATTTAACGACCATTAGCGCTATCATTTAACGACCATTAGCGCTCTCATTTAACGAACAGTTGTGCTATCAAATAACTCAGTGACCTTAGCTTGTAGCCCATGGCGACCCAGTGAGACCCCATCGACCGCTGCATCAATATTCACAGTCACCCTAGACCAAAAACGCTTCGGCAGTGTTGTCAGTGCATGGCCGCCTTTATGGCTAAAGTATGAGCCCCATAAGCCTTGTAATGACATCGGGATTACTGTGACGGGATCTCTCGCTAAAATCGCTTCGATACCGGGTCTAAACTCAGCAATTTCACCATCAACAGATAAACGTCCTTCAGGGAAAATACACAATAGCTCCTCATTACCAAGGGCTTCATGGATTAGCTCAAATGCTTGCTTGTAGGTGGTTTCACACTTTTTAGGTGAGCAAATAGGAATAACTCCAGCATGGCGAAAGAGATATTTTAATAGCGGAATTTCACTGATGGATTTATCCATCACAAAACGAATAGGACGGGTGGATGCACCCATAATAATTAAGGCATCAACATAGCTAACATGATTACAGACAATCACCCCAGCTCCCTGCGCCGGAATATTGAGACGCCCATTAACACTGACGCGGTACATCAAGTGGCTCAACAAGTAACTGATAAAGCGCTGAGCAAACTCAGGTACCTGAGCATACACATATAACGCCACCGCAGTGTTCAACCCAGCAAGGAGTAAAAATAATTGCGGAATACTCCACTCTAAAACGCCAAGTAACAACATAGATAGTATTGCCGCCATCACCATGAATAAGGCATTAATAATATTGTTTGCCGCAATAGCTTGGGCACACTCCCCTGGTGCAGCCCTAGATTGAATAAAGGCATACAAGGGCACAATGAATAATCCACCACTTAAGCCAATAAACAGCAAATCAACCATCAGCCGATAATGCTGCGGATCTGCGATAAAGCTACTAAAGCTGTAAACAAAACTGCTATCTAATGGCGCTGGCGGAATAGCAAAAATTAAATCACCCCCAAATACCGTTAAACCTAAAACCCCAAACGGCAGCACGCCTAACTCCACATGACCATAGGAAATCCGCTCACATACCCACGAGCCAATGCCGATACCAATGGAAAATAATGCCAACAATAACGACACCACGGTGGCATCGGCATACAGGTGTAATTTGGCAAAGTTAGGAAACTGGGTTAAATAAGTGGCGCCCAAAAACCAAAACCAGCTAATGGCGAGAATAGCCATCCAGATACTTGGGGTTTGCCTTACTTTGGCAATACTGCGCCATGTTCCCGTAAAAGGGGTAAAACGAATTTTACTGATTGTGCCTTGTGGCGGTAATGCAGGAATAGCCCGGCTTGATAAGTAACCAGCAATAGATAACGTCACCACAGTCACCGCAGCGCCAAGTAAACTATGCTCACTTGCCACTAACAAACCTGCAGACAAGGTGCCAGCAAGGATCGAGATAAAGGTGCCCATTTCAACCCAAGCATTACCAGTAACTAACTCATCTTCTTTAAGCGTTTGTGGCAATAAGGAATACTTAACTGGGCCAAAGTAAGCCGATTGACTGCCAGTAAGAAATAGTAGCACCAACATCAGCAAATAGCTTTGCGACAATATGGCAAAAGCCGCGCAAGACATGATGATAAGCTCCAGTAATTTAAGTCGTCTTATCAGTCGCGCTTTGTCCATATTGTCAGCCACGACACCTGCATGGGCTGAAAATAAGAAAAACGGTAAAATAAACACTCCGGCAGCTAAATTAACAAACATATTGACGCTAATCGGTAGTGCATCTACCTGGCTGTAAGTCACCAGTAATAGCAGCACATTTTTATAGATATTATCGTTTAATGCCCCAAGGCACTGAGTGATGAAGTAAGGGAGAAAACGTTTGGTTAATACTATGAAACATCCTTATTTTGCCATTCCTGAGGTATAGCCTTGAATATAAATAGATAACAATTTTGGTAAGTAATTTAAGCCATGAATGAAGCTCTGAGTGAACACCCCCTCTCCTTCACGCATTGCATTTGCCCTTAAGCCGCTATTATCAATAATGCTTTGAACAACAAACTAACAGCAAACAAAATTAAAACAATGCTCATAACCCATTAATTTATAGACAGCATGAGTATTTTATAAATGGCGGTCACAAAAAAGCCCTCTACTAGAGGGCTTAAATAAGTCATGTCGAGCTGACTAATTAGTGAGGATATCGTCCCAAGGTAAATTCGGGCTACCTACAACAATAAAGTTTGGATTTTCAAGGGTTTCACGTTCATTATAAGTTAACGGTTGCAGGTTAATATCCATTAACGCGCCGCCTGCTTCTTCTAGAATAATTTGCGCAGCGCCTGTATCCCACTCACCGGTTGGCCCTAAACGCACGTAACAGTCAGCTCGGCCTTCGGCCACTAAACAACTCTTTAATGCTGCGCCGCCTAACACCACTAATTCGCAACTGCTAGGATGACTGAGTAACTTTAATACTGATTGTGGGTCTTGACGACGACTTACCGCAAGACGTAAACCTGATTCATTAATATCAGTAAGTGGTTTACTGCTAATACGCACTTCATTGTTAGCATCACGTTTGTAGGCTCCTAAACCTGCAATCGCGTAGTAACACACGTTTGTCATCGGCACATACACTATCCCCATCACAGGGCGATTCTGCTCAACGAGTGCAATAATCACTGAAAAGTCACCACTACCAGCAATAAATTCACCAGTGCCATCTAATGGATCCACTAACCAATAACGTGGCCACTCGCTACGCTCATTAAAAGGTATATCGGCAGCTTCTTCACTTAAGATTGGAATATCAGGCGTTAATTTAGCAAGTTCAGTACAAATAATTTCATTTGCAGCCAGATCCGCTGAGGTGACAGGAGTATTATCAGATTTTATTTCGCGATCAAAATCACCTTTCAAATAAATATCGCGGATTTTTTGACCCGCCTCGGTGGCAATACTGATGACTTGTTCAATTACTTCTTCTGGCTTCATAACGACTCCAATCGCCAAATAATACTCTGAATAGTGTCAAGTTAGACTAATTTACGATTTATTTGTAGTTAAATTAGATGAGTAAGCTGAAATATTTTAATCATCAGTCAGTAATAACGCTTACAACATCTCAATTGGCTAAATTTAGCCGCTAACACAGTAGCAAGATTAACCTTGTAAATGTTGTTGGGCTAAAAATAATGCACTCACACTTCTCGATTCTGAAAAATCATTGTTATCCAGTAACGCTTGCCATTCACCAAGCGCCCACGGGATAACTTCAATAGGTTCAGGCTCATCACCTTCTAGGCTGCTTTCATATAAATCTTCAGCAATGAAAATTTGCATCTTACTGGCAAAATAACCTGGCGCTAAGCTTAATTCTTTCAATAAGGTCAGCTTACGACTGGCAAAACCGATTTCTTCTTGTAACTCACGATTCGCGGCTTCAACAGCCTCTTCGCCGGGATCAATCAAGCCTTTAGGAAAACCCAACTCATAATTATCAGTGCCTGCGGCATATTCTTTAGCCAACAAAAATTGACCTTGATGCACAGGCACAATCATGACCGCACCGCGGCTGCCACCACTCATTCGTTCATATTGACGCTCAATGCCATTAGAAAATTTTAGGTGCAGCTGTTCTATCTGAAACAGTCGACTTTTAGCGACAATTTCGCGATGAAGAATTTCGGGCTTTTTATGCCGTGATGTCATTAAAACCTCGTATATGACGAATTTAGTAAGACCAGTTACAATCTTACTACCCTAGCTATATTCTACAACCGGAATTTACATGTTTCCTTGGCATAAGATAGACACAGTTTTGCTCGATATGGACGGCACCTTGCTGGATTTGCATTTTGATAACCATTTTTGGTTAACTTTGGTACCTCAACAGCTTAGTACACAAAAGCAAATTTCCTTAGCCCAAGCGCAGGCGCTAGTCGAGCAGTCTTACCATAAGGTTGTTGGCACCCTAGACTGGTATTGCATTGATTTTTGGCAGCAACAATTAGACATAGATATTCTCACCCTGCATTATTCACTGGTTGAGCGAATTCAAATGCGCCAAGACAGCATGCCCTTTTTAGAGGCGCTCGCTACGGCAGGTAAACAAAGAATCCTGTTAACCAATGCCCATCCTAAAAGCCTAGAACTTAAATTAGAACATACTGAACTGGCAAGAGGCCTAGATGGAATGATGTCGAGCCATGAAACGGGTTATCCTAAAGAGCACCCTGAATTTTGGAAGCAAGCATTCGCGAAGTATGATTTAGATCCAAGCCGCTGTTTGTTTGTTGATGACAATGAAAATATTCTTGAAGCATCACGTTTGGCGGGTGTTGGCTTTCAATTAGGTATTAGCAATCCTGACAGTCAAAAGCCCAATAAGGATTTCATCGATTTTCCTGCCATTGATGATTACCAACTCTTACATCAAGACTTATTAGCTGCAGTTAAAGGCTAAGTGCCTATGGTAGCTAATAATTTATAGCCAATAAAAAAGGCAGCTGATGTGATTCAGCTGCCTTTCAAATTTCTGATGAAGCAGTCGTTACTACAACCCTGGAATCGTGCCCTGATAATTAACAGGGTAATAGCCTTGGCTATCTTGTTTACCCAAAAAGCTTAAAGCTTGGGTTAAATCTTGTGGCTGCTCATGGGTCGGTTTGATCTTAGCACTTACCACAATACGATTATTTTCACCTAAAGTGGCGCTACCTTGAATCCCCATTTTGTTCATTGAGTCATCAGTCATCAATTGCACTTGGCCATCAATACAACTCAACCCTAGGGCGATATCCCCTAAAGGATATTCACCAAACTGATTTTTAACATCAATAGCATTCAAAAATAGCTTACCGGTTAACTGCTCACACCAAGGCGTACCTTGCTTAAGGCTTTCAACAATTAAACTGACATCACCATCTACCATGGTTCTAAAGGGTAATTTTGCGTTGCCTAATAAAAATTTATTCGGCGCTTCAAAGCGCAAGTTTTCAGCTGAGACACCTGAGAAAGACCAACTAATATCACCCTGCCCACTAACTGGCGTTGCCCGGCTACCAATCTGCAGATCGACATTGAGCTGACCAATAAATAATGTCCAAGGATTTAAATCCCATGACACCTGTTCAATCAAACGGCGATCAATCGACACCAAATCAGCAGAGCCTTGCCACAATGTACCACTAACACCGCTTACCTTGATATTATTGGGTAATGGCGCAATCCCCACTAGCCAATTTGCTGGGATAAATACCACCAAAAAGATCAGGTAAACAAAAACACCTAAAATAATTTTCTTAATCAAACTCACTACTATACCTACTTACTTAGATAACTGAATACGGCGCACTTTGACATAACCTGCCAAGTCAGACTCTGATACATCAACACTTTCTAGGGTTAAGCCTTTTTCTTCAACCAGTTCATGCAAGTAATCAAGTAAGCTGTCAAATGGCACATCGTCCATCCATAATTGGATTTTATTGCCCTGTGGCTGCATACGGGTAATGTCTAAATCATATTGGCCAGCTAATTGGTTCACAATCGAACTTAAGCTGCCTGATGCTCTTGGCCCAGAACCTTGTTGTTTTAAACCGGCAATTTTATTCGCCGATTGTTTAACATAATTTAAGGTTTGCTTGGCTGCTTGATGATCTTTTTCAGCATTGTCTGCCGCAGTTGCAATCGGGCTCCAAATGCCCCAATACAAAATTCCAATAACCACAAACACTGCGCAACTGCCGACTAATTGCTGTTCACGTTGCGCGAGTCCACGCCACCAAATTTGCAAATTTTCCATCTTATTTGCCCTTCAAGGTAATTGTGGTATTCACTTCATTGTCACCGCTATTGATGGCACCCATATCAAACTCATAACGCGCTTCAACCAGTTGCTTGAATTTATCCACGTGATCATAACTTTTTGCCGTCACTTGCATGCGCAGTTCATTACGACTTGCATCAAAACGAATTGAGTTCGGTTTTAAATCGGGCACTTTTTGAAATGACTCTTTCAGACCATCAAGCATGTCAAAGAAAGCAGCACCGCCACCTTGACCTTTAAGACTGCGCAATTGTGAGTCCAGCTGCGAGCGAATATTAACAATCCGGTTTACCCCTGGACTAACACGCTTAAATATCGCTTCACTTTGCTGTTTTATTTCAGCGGTTTGTTGATTCAACTGATGAATGGTTAAGCCTTTATTCACTAGCCCAAGTACGATAGCAATAACCGCTACAATAGCCGCATTTTTCCATAGCATCAGATGCTTGCTGTATTCACGCTTTGGCTGATACACACCGCTTAATAAATTAATCGGTGCCTGTAAAATACCCTTTGCCAATACCATCATCGGAATATCTAATGGTTTCGCTTCCACCTCAGCATTGGTAAACACTAAGTCTTCGCTATAGGCGGCAATTTTTAGCGCAGAATCGGCATCACTTCGACGCGATAGCAGCTCAGGTAAGGCGAAATCTAACCATGTTTTTGGCAAGCTCACACCACTACCTTCACCGGTACGCAGTAACAATTCATCACCCATATCCAGCGCAGCCCAGCTACATTGATCCAACGGTAAGGCTAAACAATCAGGGACAATACTCTTTACTTTAATGCCAGCATCAAGCAGCCAAGATAACCAGTTTTGCATTTGCTCATGGGCCACTGCGGCGACATTTAGCTGCTCACCATCACGGGGGCCAACCACAAAGTGCATGGTTTCAACATCAGAGGCGATGGTTTCTTCTAGCATGAAAGGGAGTGCCTTTAACGCTTGGCGCTGATTTTTTTCAGGCAATGCAATTTGAGTCAATGTCATACTGGCCGCTGGCACCAACACATCCACCGGACGATTGCCCGCGCGCTCAGTCAAACTGGTTAAGCTCGCTGCATCACTTAACTCACCTGAAGCAATAATTTCTTGCTCTTGTTCTGACCATACCAGCCACGAACAAGGACTTGTTGATGTTTTCCCTAATCGGATAAAAAGCCGTTCAGACACTGTCATTCTCCACAAGCTTCAAACTGCCACAGGCCAAACTAGCCAAGGTTAATTGAAGCGGATTGTTACCCATATTCATTATTGCTGATCACCGTATTGACGACTGATCACATCAAACTTGTTATTACTGCGACGCAAAACGCTATCCATTCTAAACATCGCATTATCCACTTTAGCGCCCGCTTTTAATAAGAAGTAATTACTATCGACCACTATGCTCGATTTCATATTACTTTCAGTGGCTAAACTCGCTAAGGAATTATTTTCCCAAAACTCTGCTGCGGTTTCGAAGCCATCTGCAGGTCGTTGGTTAATTAAACTTTCCGCATCGCTTTGGCTAATCTTGTTTTCTAGCATACCCACTAACAATGCTGCTTGTTCAACCTCTAGGGTATTCACATTAAGCAATTGTTGGTTATTACCTGGTATCGCGCAAATATAAGGCAACAAGGTTAAATACACTTGCTGGTTATATCCTAATACCGCCCGCAGCTCACTGCGATGATTCATCAAGGTATTCGCTGCTCGATACGGCGTATTACGAGACTCATAATCGGCATCTTCAGCGCCATAGGGCATTGCTACCGTATCTTCGTCAATATAATCAATCAAAGTATGGGTCAGCCGCTCGGCGCCAAATTCATCCATACCTAGGGCAACCAACAGTGACATATACTGAGTCGCGGCTAATGATAATTTAGGTTGGCCATTTTCAACTTCTGTTGACTTAACTGATAAAGCGTTAAGATTAAAACAAGAACGCATATCTTTAATCTCACCGCCAATTTCGCCGTATTCAGCCGGAAAAATCACATCAGCTAAAGCCCAATATTGCTGTAAATGTACGGTGCCGTCAGCATCTTCCATATCTTGCTTTAAAATCTTTTTACCTAATTCTTCTGCCGAAATAGCATACCAATAGGCTTGATCATACTGGGCTAAATTCAAGGTACGGCGCATGGATAACTGATTACGGCTGGTAATATTGGTCGCAATAATCACCACTAAAGCGACCACCAGTAACACCACTAATAACGCGACTCCGCGCTGTTTACGCAACCCCGGCGACTGATATTTCATCATCCGTCTTCACCCGTGCTAGAGCCATCAGTATCATTGTCGTTATCAGTATTATCGTTACTGCCATTATCATCGTTATTGTCGCCGTTACTGGCTGCGGCATCACCGCCACCTTTAGGCAGTAGAAAACGACGCTCAATGATACCTAAGCCTTCAATTTCTAATTTCATCGCGATGCCAAGTGGCAGTTGTGAAGCATCAACTTTACGCTCCCATTTATCACCGACAAAAAACGAATACTCGATGGAGATAACATCTTTAATGATCAAACTTTTTAATGGCTCTGCACCAATTTCTGGCTCAGGGTAAGGATAGTACCAACGCTCTAAGCGGCCTTCTTGCACCACATATGACACCGACTGCAAACTACCCCTTGGCAACATGCCATCAGGGTTGAGCCAACCTAAACGGAAAAACACCAGCGCTTCGGTTTCTGAGTCCAGCATGTTATCGCCCGTTTGAAACACAGTGGTGGTACGCTCGCCGTCTAGGCCACGTTGTGTTCGGGCTACCATCTGGCCTAAATCACGTTCGATAATGCCAAATCCTTGCTGTAAGGCTTTCAAACGGATTGAAAATTCTTTGGTGGCTTCATCGTTTTTCATCACGGTTGACAGTACCGAGTTCGATGCCAGCCCGATCATGGCAAAAATACCAATAGCAATCATCATTTCCAGCAAAGTAAAGCCTGCTTGGCGATGATTGTCGCTGTGTCTTGAGCGCTTAGCCTTCATTGTGAACATAGCTACTCACTTGTGCGACGGTGCGATTAAATCTGTCATCATCACTGACTAATACTCTGATCATTCTGAAATTGTCGTCGGTGGTTTTAATCACTTCCTGACGCCAATACCAATCTTTATCGGCTAACTCTACCTGACCATTTTTAGTGCCCAGCTCAGGAAAAGGCTGCGTTAATCTAACCTCAACCATTTGATTGCTAGCAACCCATTGGGCTAAGGTTCGCTCTTCTAAAATCGGCAGGTTGGCCATTTGATCGCCAATGCTTTTGGTGACAGCAACCGCAGCAATAGAAAACACCGCCAAGGCCACTATGACTTCAAGTAAGGTCATACCTTTACTGTATTTCATCAAAGCTTCCTATGGCTAAACGCCCTAATGCATCACCCACCACTAGCACTTCAATCTCTTTACCTTGGTCGTCATCGGTCAAAAAACTCAACTCAAACGTCGACATTTCACCACTGGGAAACAGTAAAATTTGCGGCTCGGGATTTTTCTTTTTATCTTCTTTTGAGGCTTCAATTAATGGCTCATCAAACCAAGATTCATCATCTTCATCTTCTTGAACTAATGGCAAGCCATCAAGCAGTAGACTCAAACTCACACCCGGGTCCATTTGCCTTGGGGCCAGTTGACGATCTTGGGTTATAGGGTGCCATTTTTTTTCATCGTAATAGACAAATTGATATTCATCTTCTTCGACGACGATACCTAAGAATTGACCGCTTAAAATGGTTTCTTCAATCACTAATTCAGTGGTCGCAATAAACTGACGGGCCGTTTTTTTTAACGCTTGCTCAGGCCCTGAAGTACTGGTTGTCATCGTGACGGCAGCCGCAGCTAACCCCATCAATAAGGCAACCAGCAATACTTCTAAGAGGGTGAACCCCGATTGGCGTTTAGATATCATCATCTGCTATTAGACTTCGTGCTTACTGGAAGTTTTGCAGATTCCAGTTGCCGATATCATCTTCAGTTCCCACTTGGCCATCAGGACCGGCACTGAAAATATCAATACGGCCATTTTCGCCAGGACTTAATAGGTAGTAATCGTTGCGCCAAGGATCCTGTGGTAAACGCTTAATGTAACCGTCTGGTCGGTAATTACGAGGCTCAGGTGACGAGGTTGGCTTTTGCACTAACGCATCTAAGCCTTGCTCCGTTGTTGGATACACACTGTTATCTAGGCGGTACATATCGAGGGTGTTTTCTAACGCTACAATGTCAGAAACGGCTTTTTGGATATCAGCTTTATCTTTGTTACCCATTAAGTTAGGTACCACCATAGAGGCCAAAATACCTAAAATAACAATCACGACCATGACTTCAAGTAAGGTAAAACCAGCTTGTTTACCACGGGTTTGATTTCGATTAGTTTGCATTAACAACTTCCTCCGACGCGCACACTCGGTGCGCTAACAATAAATAGTAAATAACTTGGATACTTAAGCGCTGATCAAGTTATTCAATTCTAAAATAGGCTGTAAAATTGCCATCACGATAAATAACACCACCGAGGCCATACTGACCACGAGCATGGGTTCAAATACCCCTAAGGCAATATTCACATTAGATTCAAATTCTCTGTCTTGGTTATCTGCAGCACGTTCTAGCATTTGCTCCAGCTGACCACTTTTTTCGCCTGATGCAATCATATAGAGCATCATAGCCGGAAAAAGTTTGGTATTAGTTAGCGCCGCGCCCAGGCTGGTACCTTCACGCACTCTTGCTGTAGCATCATCCACTGCTGCGCGCACTTTGACGTTTTGCAGCACTTCACTGGCAATACGCATGCCCTCAAGCAAAGGTACAGAACTTGCTGACAAGATACTTAAGGTTCTCGCAAAACGGGCGGTATTCAGGCCTTTACTGACTTTGCCAATAACCGGTGCTTTGAGTAACCAGGTGTCATATTGCATTCTAAAGTTTGGTTTTTTTAGCAGCTGCTTTAGTAGTGCAAACAAACCAATCAGTGCCACAAGCACAAATACCCCATAATTTTGCACAAAATCAGAGGCGAGGATCAAAAACTGAGTTGAACCGGGTAGCTCTTGACCCATATGTTCAAACTGACCAACCACCTTAGGTACCACTGCTGCCAGTAATACGGCAATTACCCCAATGGCAACAATGGTTAATACCATAGGGTAAATCATTGCCTGAGTTAGTTTAGATTTCAGTTGCTGGCGACGTTCGGTGTAATCGGCTAAGCGGTTTAGTACCACTTCTAAATGACCAGACTTTTCACCTGATGCCACCATAGCGCGGTACAAATCATCAAATACGTGGGGGAATTCGGCTAAAGAATCAGCCAAGCTGTACCCTTCAACAACCCGCGAGCGCACCGCCATGACCAAACTGGCAAGACGATCTTTTTCACATTGCTGGCCTACCGCTTTGAGTGATTCCTCAATGGGTAAACCTGCAGCAACTAAAGTGGCGATTTGACGGGTAATTAAAGCAAGCTCTGCAACCGAGATACCACGTTTGAAAAACTTAAGCCCACCGCTTTTGGCCTTGGCTTCTTTTTCAGCAACCGGTTCTAGCTCTAAGGGCATTAAGCGCTGTTCACGTAGCTGACTACGTGCATGACGAGCCGTATCAGCCTCTATCACCCCTTTTTGCTGTTTACCATTGCTATCAAGGGCTTTATATTCAAACGCTGCCATTGATTACTCCTCGCGGGTCACGCGCAATACTTCTTCAAGGGTGGTAACCCCTTTCAGTACTTTGCTCATGCCATCATGACGGATACTTGGAATCGTTTGACGGACATACTTTTCAATGGCTAACTCACCGCGGCCACCGTGAATTAATTCACGAACGTTGTCATCAACAGTGAGTAATTCATGGATACCGGTACGACCTCGATAACCATTATGACCACAGGCTTTACAGCCTTTAGCGCGATAAATCACTCGGGTATCATTGACCGTTATGCCTAATAATTCGCGCTCACGCTCATCTGGCTCATGCTCGACCTTACATTCGTTACACAAGGTACGAATAAGTCGCTGGGCTAATACACCCAGTAAGCTTGAAGACACCAAGAAAGGCTCAACACCCATATCTTGCAGACGAGTAATCGCGCCCGATGCCGTGTTGGTATGCAAGGTCGAAATAACCATGTGACCGGTTAGTGAAGCTTGCACTGCAATTTGTGCGGTTTCTAAATCTCGGATTTCACCAATCATGACCACATCAGGATCTTGACGTAATATCGCCCGCAAACCACGGGCGAAGGTCATATCCGCTTTCATATTCACTTGAGTTTGGCCAATGCCTTCCAGTTCATATTCAATCGGATCTTCAACGGTTAAAATGTTGGTGTCTTTGGAGTTAATCTCAGTTAACCCCGCATACAGGGTGGTACTTTTACCTGAACCTGTTGGGCCGGTAACCAAAATAATACCGTGCGGTTTACGAATTAACGCTTCAAATTCATCTTGGATAGACAGGGTCATACCCAATAATTTTAAATCTAGGTTGCCGGTATTTTTATCCAGTAGTCGTAATACCACTCGCTCGCCATGGCTTGATGGCATGGTAGAGACACGCACATCAACTGCGCGGCCGGCAATACGTAATGAAATACGACCATCTTGCGGCACACGTTTTTCTGCGATATCTAAACGCGCCATCACCTTAATACGTGAAACCAACAATGAAGACAGTTTACGGTTAGGTTTTAAAACTTCTTTCAAAACCCCATCAATACGGAAACGGACGATTAATTGCTTTTCGTAGGTTTCGATATGGATATCAGAGGCTTCTTCTTTAATGGCTTCTGATAACAAGGCGTTGATCAATTTAATGATTGGCGCGTCATCATCACCTTCGAGCAAATCTTCGGTTTGTGGCAGTTCTTCGGCGAGGGTAAATAAATCCATTTCATTACCAATGTCTTCCATCAGCTGCTGGGCTTCTGATGAATTAGCCTGGAATGTGTGGGTTAATTTCGCTTCAAAGTCTTCTACCGGCAGCTTGACTAACACCAGATCTTCACCGGCATAACGGCGCACTTCAAGCATGGCATCAAGTGGGGTATTACTGGTGTAGTAAAGCTTTAGGGCATCGGCTTCTTTGGCCAATGCCAAATTAAAGCGATGAGAAAAAGCAAATGGCAGGCGTTCACGACTGTTGGAGTGAAACACCTCATCATTAAGCTCTTCGGCTTCTAAGCCTAAATCGGTAGACACCTGTGCCAATTGTTCAGTCATTGCTGCTTCACTCATTGGCATCATCTTCTTGTTCGGTTTCAGCAGCTTCAGTGACGGCATTGTCTAGATCTTTTCTTTCGCTAATATGCTTAAGCGCAGGGTCTGTTTCGCGCATCTTAGTTTCTAACTCTTTACCTTCTTTGTAACGATTAAGCACTTCGTTCACTTCATCAGGTAAGTAAGCTTCTTGATCCCACTCAGTTAACACTGGCACATTGGTCTTAGGCATTAAGTTTACGCCGCGCTCTTGTTGCTCAAGTTGCAGGGCGCGGAAGTAGTTATATTTACGACCAGCGATGCCTTCCATGGTGATACCGTCACGAATAATGGTTGGCTTGATAAATACCATCAAGTTCTTCTTTTTCTTACCGCTTGATGAAGACTTAAATAAGTGACCGATAATCGGTAAGTCACCTAAAAATGGCACTTTTTGTACTGACTCTTGTACTTCTTCATTAATCAAACCGCCCAGTACTACAATCTGACCAGAATCTGCCATAACCGTGGTAGTTAAGCGACGAGTTGCAAAGGTCACATCGACACCAGTTTTACCGTTAATACCTGACACTTCTTGCTCAATGGTCAGCTTAACCGCATTACCTTCATTGACTTGTGGTACCACTTTTAATTTAACGCCCACTTCTTTACGTTCAACGGTTTGGAATGGGTTGCTGTTACCGTTACTTGAGTTTTGGCTACCGGTAAGAATAGGTACTTCGTCACCAACGATGAATGATGCTTCTTGGTTATCAAGGGTGGTAATCGACGGTGTTGCAAGTACGTTTGATTTGGTATCACTTGAAACCGCTTGGATTAAGGCGCCGAAGTCACCCATTGCCACGCCCCAAGCCATGCCGTTCACTTTACCTAATGCTTGCGCCAGTAAGGTAATATCACCACGTGAATCTGGGTTTTCAGTACAAGTACCATTTTCGGTACACACTGTAGTGCCTTCTTCACCTTGTGCTTGCCATACACCTGCGCCAATCTCACCTATGGTTGGGCCTAAGTTATTAAACTGAGTACCACCACCAGCAGCTGATGCCCATTGAATACCAAAGCCAACATCATCGCCTTCTGATACTTCAACAATAATCGCTTCTACCAATACTTGTGCACGGCGAATATCTAACTGGTTAATCACGCTTTCAATGGTGCGCATTTGATCCGGTTCAGCGCTGATCACCAAAGCATTGGTATCAACGTGAGCCATAATATTAATTTCTTTACGCTTGCTACCCGAGGTTTTACCCGCATCTTGATCGCTCACGAGTTGGTCAGCAAAACCGGTTAGCACTTCGACTAAATCTTCTGCTTTAGCGTAGCGTAAGTAGCGTACTTTAGTGTTACCAGTGTTAGCTTGCTCAGCATCTAGACGACGAATTAGATCGACCACGCGTTGACGGCTCTTTTCATCACCACTCACAATAACGGCGTTCATACGCTCATCAGCCACCACTTTTGGCGCTTGACCGGGCATTTGTGCTTGATTAGCGCTGGCGCGATAAAGGGTATCAACAATACGGACAATCTCACCGGCTGAGGCATATTCAAGGGATACCACTTCAACAGCTGTATCACCTTGCTTATCGACACGGCGAACAATTTCTACTAATTTATTTACGACAGCTGCGCGGCCTGAAATCATCAATACGTTAGATGGGTCGTAGTTCACTACGTTACCGCCACCAGCATTATCATTAAGCTGGCGCAGTAATGGCGCTAGTTGTTTAGCTTCGGTGTTGTATAACGCCACAATGCGGGTGACCATTTCATCGCCCAAGCCTGGGGTGTTATCATCAGCGACGCGAATAGCTGCAGTTTTGGCATCTTTATCTTTAATGACTTTAATAACGCGGTTTTCCATTTCAACCACGGCATAGCCATACACCTGCAAAACATTGAGGAAGAACTGGTAGTACTGCTCGTCATCTAATAAGTCGTAACTGCGGACGTTAATTTTGCCGCGAACAGTAGGATCAACGATGATGGTCTTATTGAGGTTTTTACCCACAATATTAATGAATTCCTGAATGTCTGTGCCTTTGAAATTGGCAGCATACTGTTCCGACCAAGCAGCTTGAGAAGCCAGCATGGCAATACCGGCAACCATTCCAGCAAATAACTTGCGTCGAATTCCGTAACTCTTCATTATTTTCAATCCTCTACTGCCCATACTATTCTGGCAAACTAAAAATTATTTCAACTAACTGCCCATCACGTTCGACCATGACGCCAATTTCGGTTAATTCTGCTAATTGCCCCATCACTTCTAACGACTGCCCCATATCAGTTAAGTCGTAGCCGTTGATGGATTTGGCTAAATCATTTGCTTTAAAACCTGCTGAGGCAAATAAAGACTTATTTTTGCCCGGGTTTAATCGATAACCGCTGATGCCATCTGCACCGCTGACTGGTGAGATAGCCAGATAGTCAGTTAATTTACCCGGATCTGCAAGTAATTCATCCCGTGAGTCGGCTAACTCTTGAGTCAGTACACTACGTTGAACCGTTTGCACGGTGCGATTTTGTTTTGCTTTTTGAAGTGATTCATTGGCTTGGCTTTGAGTGGTGTAATTTAAGCCATCAAGCATTAAGGTTTCATAGCGGCCCGCATTGGTAATAATAATGCGGTCGGCATAAACTTCTTTTAATGACGCTGAAGTGCCTTTGATTTTGTCACCTAGGCTGTAGGTTTCTTGGCTGCCTTTTGACTCGATAACCGCAAGGCCATGTGAATCAGAAGTTGATGCCACCACGCCTGTCAGCAAAATAGACAAGTTAGTTTTAGGGGCATCGGTAATTTGTTCCACTGGAGCGGGCTTTTTCGCTTGGGTATCACTGGCACCTTTTTTACCAAACAGTGATAACTGTTGCACACCACTGAGCTCAATACGTTTCGCGCTAGCAGAAGAAGTTGGCGATGGTTGCCATGCTACAGCTTGAGAATTAACAGGCATTAACTTCCAAGTGATCTGAGCAGCAATTGATAGCACGATCACTAACCCTAACCAAAAGAAGGCCGCGCTCAGCTGCTTTTGAGGAAGAGCCGCAACCTTGGTAATAACTTTATCTAATACATCCATATTTGCTTTGACCCTCAGCACAGGTCGCTGTTCTTATTCTGTTAATTTAGGAAATACTGCATCATGCTAACCTACACGGCTTGTCGCAACAAGCCCATAGCATCTGGATTGGCGAAATACAGCTGATTATGCTACATTTGCGCGCTTAAAAAGGCTGTGAGAAATGCCACTATTTAGGCTCTTGCCTCCATTTTACATGTGAAAAATGTCAACCTTGTGAACTCATACCACTTTTGAGGGGGCTTAATGAGCATAGCTCAAGTTAATACTATGTCAGTAAGGTTAGATAAATGGTTATGGGCGGCACGTTTTTATAAAACTCGCTCGCTAGCAAAAGACATGATCAATGGTGGCAAAGTTCACTATAACGGCCAAAGAGCCAAATCGAGCAAACTAGCAGAAGTCGGTGCAACAGTGCGACTTCGCCAAGGGCACGATGATAGGGAAATAATTATTGCTCAATTGTCTGAACATCGACAAGGGGCTGCTATAGCGCAAACGCTATATCAAGAAACGGCTGAAAGCATCAAAAAACGCGAGTTTAATGCTGAAGCCAGAAGATTAAATATCTTAAATAATCCGGCGCCTGAAACTAAGCCGGATAAAAAGCAACGTCGACAACTTAAACGCTTTAAAGAGTTATAAACTTTTTAACGGCACAACAAATTGAGAGACCACATGAGCAAAGATCTATTACATCGCTACTTATTCGATAATGCCGAAGTCCGTGGTGAAATGGTACAACTGGAAAACAGCTACCAAGAAATTTTAGCCGCCCATGATTACCCTGTTGCATTACAGCACATCATCGGCCAATTAATGGCGGCAACGTCATTGTTGACAGCCACCATTAAATTTACTGGCGACATCAGTGTGCAATTGCAAGGTGATGGCCCAGTATCTTTAGCAGTTATCAATGGCAGCAACTTACAGGCCTTACGCGGCATAGCCCGCTGGAAAGGTGAGTTAGCAGATGACGCTTCACTGGCGGAGCTGTTTGGCCAAGGTATTATGGTGATTACCCTAACCCCTGATGAAGGTGAACGCTACCAAGGTATTGTGTCTCTTGAGCATGCTGATTTAGCCGCCTGTTTAGAAGAATACTTCAATCAATCTGAGCAGCTCCCCACAGTGATCCGTTTATTTGCTGACGGTAAACAAGCTGCCGGTATGTTGTTACAGGTATTACCGACTGAAAACAAAGAAAACGAAGAGTTCGAACACTTATCTGCGCTGACTCATACTATCAAGTCAGAAGAGCTATTTGGCTTAACCGCAGAAGAAGTGTTACATCGTTTATACCATCAAGAAGAAGTGCGCTTATTTGATCCTATCGATGTCACCTTTAAGTGCAGTTGCTCTAAAGAGCGTAGCGCTAAAGCGCTGGCGACCTTAGAGCAAGCAGAAGTTGAAGCCATACTCGCTGAAGAGGGTAAAATTGAAATGGACTGTGAATATTGTCCTGCAGTTTACAACTTTGACAGTATCGATATTGCGGCAATCTTTGCTGGTAACATGAGTGCAGACAAGCAGCAATAACTGTTACCTCCTCAAGTAAACTTTCAAAAAAAGCGCCTAAGGCGCTTTTTTTATCGCTAAAAATCCCCCTTTCAACTTAAAAAATGCCACTAATTACAAAAAAGTTACCAAACTGTTACTCCTCCGTGCCGTTATTGCGTTATTATTAAATTGCATAGGGATCGCTAATTTAGTGTTCAACCGAACCTTAATTCAGCCGCACCTAAGCCAAACTTAAGCAAGCTAACGTAAGTCATCCTAAACAAAAAAATCGGCGCCATAGACCGATAAACGACCTACTTATGACGGAGAACCACTCGATGACAGATGAAACCAACAGCGTACACCTTAACCTTACTAGCGCTGAGTTAATTGAACTTGCTTTACAACGTAATGAAGGGACATTAACCGCCAATGGCGCACTGGTAGCAAAAACCGGCGCAAGAACAGGTCGCTCTCCCAACGACCGCTTTATTGTTCAAGAAGCCAACACCCAAGATGAAATCGACTGGGGCTCAGTCAACAAAGGTATCGCTGCCGATACCTTTGATGCACTTTGGGGCCGTGTTGAAGCCTACCTTGCTGATAAAGAGCTTTTTGTTTCTGAGCTTGAAGTTGGTGCCTCTGATGAGCACTACCTTCCGGTTCGTGTTACTACAGAATATGCTTGGCATCAGGTATTCGCCCGTAATCTATTTATCACCCCAGAAAGCTTTAACCGTGGCGATAAAGCAGTATGGCAAATTATCAATGCACCTGATTTTGTTTGCGATCCTGCCCGTGACGGCACCCACTCCGATGCCGTAGTGATGATTAACTTTGCCGCCAAAAAGGTACTGCTAGCAGGCCTTAAATACGCCGGCGAAATGAAAAAGTCGATGTTCTCGGTGCAAAACTTCTTATTGCCAGCAAAAGGGGTATTGCCAATGCATTGCTCCGCTAACGTGGGCGCTAAAGGTGACACTACTTTATTTTTTGGCTTATCAGGCACAGGGAAAACCACCCTTTCAGCCGATCCTAAGCGCTTTTTAATTGGCGATGATGAACATGGCTGGGCACCGGGCGGGGTATTTAATATTGAAGGCGGCTGCTACGCTAAATGTATCGACTTAAGTCAAAAAAATGAGCCGGTTATTTGGGATGCGATTCGCTTTGGCACCGTACTTGAAAACGTGGTGTTAGATGACTCTCGCACTCCTGATTACACAGATACTAGCTTGACTGAAAACAGCCGTGCTGCTTATCCGTTAGAGCATATTGGCCAGCGCGTTGAAGAAAATCGTGGCGCTGAGCCTAACTCGGTGGTGTTTTTAACCTGTGACGTATCTGGGGTATTACCGCCAGTGTCTGTGTTAACCAAAGAGCAAGCGGCTTATCACTTCTTGTCAGGTTATACCGCCAAAGTCGGCTCAACTGAAATGGGCTCGACCGCAGCCATTCAATCGACCTTCTCAACATGCTTTGGCGCACCATTCTTCCCACGTCCAGCAGGGGTTTATGCTGAACTATTGATGAAGCGCATTGAATCATTTGGCAGCCAAGTTTACTTGGTTAATACTGGCTGGACTGGTGGACCTCACGGTGTTGGTAAGCGTTTTGACATCCCTACGACCCGCGCGATTGTCGATGCCATTGTCAGCGGCGAGCTTAAAGACGTTGAAACCATGCATATTGATAAACTTAACCTTAAGGTGCCTGTCGCGGTATCAGGGGTTGAAACTGCATTATTGAACCCAGTAAACACTTGGGCAGATAAAGCTGAATATGCCAAATTTGCTCAGCAACTCGCCGAAGAGTTCACCGCAAACTTTGCTAAGTATGACGTGTCTGATGAGATTAAAAATGCTGGCCCTAATAGCTAGTGTTGAGCCGATGACATATTAACTTGTCATCACGGCGCTACCAAGTTGAAGCCTAATCAAAAAGCCGCAAATCCCCAGTTGCGGCTTTTTTAATGGCGTAATTTACTTTCCTTTAATCAGTATCAATCTGCTATTGCCTCCATAGAGAATTAATTTAAGATGACACAATAAACTTTGGATATATCATAGGGATATCTATGCGCCGCGCCATCATTGCCACTCTAGTGATTAATTCATTCTTGCTGCTCAATAGCAATGCATTCGCCACTGAAAACCTTAGTAAGCATTCGGAAAAAATAATAACTGCCAGCCCTAGCGTTAATAACACCTTTGTAAACGACCCGATTTTACCGCCAATTGCCAGCTGGCAAGGCGCCAGTAAAGCATTAATTCAATCAAAAAATGCACCATGGGCGACCCCTTTTGAGCAAAACGGTTTAATTAGCAGCCCTAATTACAATGATACCCAGCAATGGCTCACCAAGCTGGTCGACAGCAGTGATTTACTGCAACAAGTCTCCATCGGTAAAAGCCCCCAAGGCCGTGATATTTGGATGCTGGTCGCATCGGAAGAAGGGGCTGCCACTGCTAAAGAGCTTAGCGGCAATAATAAACCCACAGTCCTGGTACAGGCGGGGATCCATTCTGGCGAGATTGATGGCAAAGATGCCGGCATGATGTTGCTACGTGACATTAGCCATGGCGACAAAAAAGCCTTACTGGATAAGGTAAATCTGTTGTTTGTGCCCATTTTAAGTGTCGATGGTCATGAGCGCAGTGATGAGTTTAATCGGGTTAATCAGCGAGGGCCAGTTAATATGGGCTGGCGCACCAACGCCAGAAACCTTAATTTAAACCGTGATTACGCCAAGTTAGATACCCTTGAATTACAGCATATGATCCGTGCCATCAATTTGTGGCAACCCGACTTGTACATTGATGTCCATGTGACTGACGGCATCGACTACCAATACGATGTCACCTTTGGTTATAACGTCAAACAAGGCTATAGCCCAGCAAGTTTTGATTGGCTAGAAAACTATTATCGCCCTGAAGTTGAAGCGGCGCTGACCAAGCAAGGTCATGTCCCTGGCGGGTTAGTGTTTGCCATTGATAATACCGATATGTCTAAAGGGCTGTCTTACTGGAATCCAAGCCCACGCTTTTCAAATGGTTACGGTGATGCGCGCCATTTACCGACCATTTTAATTGAAAACCACAGCTTAAAACCCTTTAAACAACGGGTGCTTGGTACCTACGTGATGCTTGAGCAAACCCTTAAAACGGTTGCCGAGCATGGCACTAAATTAACAGCGGCAATTTATGAAGATAAGTACCGCACCCCGCAGCAGCTTGCGTTAACTTGGCAAAGCGTCAAACAACCCCAAGGTTGGGATTTTAAAGGCATTGACTACAGCGTTGAGCAAAGTGACATTAGTGGCACAAATGTGGTCAGATGGAATGGCCAGCCAAAGCTATACCCTAACTTACCGCTAATGGGTAACACTGAAGCCGATATCATCACTCAACGGCCTAAATTCTATTATGTTCCCGCCCAGTGGCAGCAAGTGATTGAGCGCTTAGCCATACATGGCGTAAGAATGACTCGCTTAGAAAAGCCTAAAACCATCAAGGCGGCGCAATACCAATTTAGTCAGCCTGAATTTAACGCAGTAGATTATGAGGGTCGTCAACGGGTTAAAGCTAGCAGCACTAAAGTTAAAATAACAACCACTTTACCAGCTGGTACTATTCAAATTGCCACTAACCAACCTCTGGGTGATTTAGCCATTTTGCTGCTGGAACCTCAATCTGCAGATTCGTTTTTTCAATGGGGATTTTTCAATAGCATCTTTACCCGTACTGAATACATTGAAGACTATGCCGTCGAGCCATTAGCGGCCAAAATGCTGGCTGAAGACGATAATTTGAAACTAGAATTTGAAAAAGCCTTAGAGGATGAAGCCTTTGCTGCAGATCCGAAAGCCAGACTGCGCTGGTTTTATCAACGTAGCCCCTATTACGATGAGCAATACTTGAAGTATCCAGTACTGAGATCTCACTAACTCAAATTCTAAAGCTAACGATAACCAGCTGCAGCAGCAAACATTGCCACTTAATACGCCATAAGCGCCTGTTAAGTGGCTTTAGCTTGCGCGTTTTCATAACTCGCAATCATGGCTAACTTTTGCCTACGCGTTAACTTCTTTACCGCTATTTCCCGCTTCAATGCACGACTTCTATCAGGCTGTGACTCTTGATATACCAGTGTGAGTGGCCCTTTTCCTTTTAAGAATTTAGCCGCTTTTACGCCACCAGCTTGATGCTCAGCAAAACGGCGACTAACATCTGTGGTAACCCCAGTGTACAAGTGACCGTTATGGCATTTGACCATATATAAAAACCAAGCAGATGCCACGATTGCTGGCTTTTTCGATGTGGTCATTAAACTATTATTGCAGTCACTGGCAGTTTGTTGGTTTTGGGTCGGCATCGATATAAAAAACCTTCGGTCTGATCATAGTTATCTGCTGCCAGCATGGCATAATGCAGAATCAAACATAAATCTTATCATCTTAGCACTCGCTAAGTGCAATCAGTATATGGCAATAGCCATGTGAGGAAGCAACGATGTCAAAGCAACCAGATGCCTGCGCACAACCCGATTTAATGCCGCCACAGGAGGCTATCGAAGCGTTATTAGCGCAAGTTAATGCCACCCAAGACAATGAAATGGTCAGCTTAAATGATGCAGTTGGGCGAGTATTATCTGAGAATTTAGCTTCTTGTATTGATTTGCCTCCCTTTGATAATTCATCAATGGATGGCTTTGCTTTTCGTTTTGAAGATTTAAACCTCAGCTCATCGACTGAACTGACACTTATCGGTACCTCTTTTGCAGGTCACCCTTTTAAGGGGACGCCTCAAGCCAATACTTGTATCAGGATAATGACCGGCGCGCCGGTACCCGCTGGTTATGACACAGTGCAGATGCAAGAAAAAACTACCACCAATGCTGACATCATTAGTATTGAAGCGCCCAAAGCGAAAGGCGCTAACGTGCGCTACCGCGGCGAAGAGTTGCTTGCTGGTACCAATGTGTTAAAAAGTGGCATTCAAATTCGCGCCGCAGAGATGGGCGTACTGGCCACTATCGGTATTAGCCAAGTCAGAGTAAAACGTAAGCTTAAAGTCGCCTTTTTCTCAACGGGTGACGAATTAAGACCTGTTGGTAGCGATCTCGCCCCTGGGCAAATTTATGACTCTAATCGCTACTCAATTAAAGGCTTATTAACCCAAGCAAACGTGGAATGGATTGACCTAGGTGTCATCGAAGATGACAAAGAAGCTATTCGAGGTGCATTCAGAGAAGCAGCAGAGCAAGCTGATATCGTGCTCACCTCTGGCGGGGTTTCAGTGGGTGATGCGGATTACACCAAACAAATTTTGTCTGAAGAAGGTGAAATCACCTTTTGGCGCTTGGCCATTAAACCGGGTAAACCGTTTGCCTTTGGTAAATTAGGTAAAGCGGTATTCTGCGGTTTACCGGGTAACCCTGTGTCATCAATGGTGACGTTCTACAAGCTTGTTTGGCCTATTATCAACAAAATGCAGGGCTTAACCCCTAAAGCACCTGTCATCGTAACAGCGACACTTTCAAGCCCTATCCGTAAACAGCCGGGCCGCGCCGAATACCAGCGTGGGGTGCTTAGCCGTGATGACAATGGCGAGTTAGTTGTTTCCACCACTGGCGGTCAAGGCTCTGGCATGTTGACCTCAATGAGCCTAGCGAATTGCTTTATTAACTTAGCGCAATTTCAAGGCGATGTTGCAGCGGGTAGCACAGTCGAAGTTGAACCCTTTAACAGCGTACTTTGCTAAGGATTAATAATGACCGACAGCAAGGGGCTAGCAGCTTAATGAGCAATGACATGTTAACTGACGATATTCTTACCGATAATGAAATGCTGCGTTATAGCCGCCAAATATCCATTAAAGCCATGGATATCGAAGGCCAAGAGAAACTTAAACAAGCCAAAGTCTTAGTCATAGGCGCTGGCGGTTTAGGCTGCACTGTAACCCAATATCTGGCAGTGGCAGGTGTGGGTGAAATGACCATAGTCGATTTTGATACCGTGGAGTTATCAAATTTGCAGCGCCAAGTACTGCATCATGATGAAAATATCGGCCAAGCAAAAGTTGATTCTGCGAAGCAAACATTACAGCAACTCAATCCACTTATTTACATCAATACCATTAATCAGTTTCTGGATGAAGCTGCCATTGAGCAGTTAGTATCAACACATATGCTGGTGCTGGATTGCACTGATAATGTATTAGTTCGCGAGCAACTTAACCGCAGCTGCTTTAAGCATAAAGTCAGCTTTATTTCAGCGGCAGCTATTCGTATGGAAGGCACGGTGACGGTATTTGATTATCAGTCGCAGTCGCCTTGCTATCAATGCTACAGCAGTCTGTTTGGTGAGCAGCAGCTAACCTGTGTTGAATCAGGAATATTAGCTCCTGTCGTGGGTTTAGTGGGTTGTATTCAAGCCACTGAAGCCATTAAGGCCATTAGCGGTATGGGCCAAGGGCTTAATGGCCGCATTCTAATGATTGATGCCATGACGATGGAGTTTCGAGAAATGAAACTACCGAAGCAAATTCACTGCCCTGTTTGTGGGCAATAGAAGTAATTCACCTAACAAGGCAAACTTGTCTATAGTTGAAGAAGAGATAAAACGGCTTTATAAACAGGAACTCTGTTATGTCAGCTCTTCTTCAACAACTGCATCTAAGCATTCAACAACTGCGCCAGATAACTGGATTTACACCAAGCTCGTCTCAAGAATTTTACTGCCACTTAAGGCCAATGCAAACACTGTGCTTAGGCTGTAGCGTTACCCTTCTCTCGGCCTGCTCAGGTGACGATATAACCCCGTTACACCAAACTAATCCTGCTGCCGATTACTGCCTTAAGCTAGACGGCAGTTTAGCGACCATAGCTCACATCAATGGCGATATCTTACTGTGCACTTTACCCGACGGTGAAGTAGTGGAGTCTTGGGAATTATTTAGACGCGACCATCAAAAATCGTAGTGGCACTGAACGCTAAGCGCAATTGAATTGGCTAGCGCCTAAAATTATAAGTATCAGCGTGATAAAACGGATTAGCTTGTAGTGGTAGCCGTTACCAAGTCACTTTGTAAAACTGCACTATCAGGTTTCACCGCTGCAACTTCAGTGACTGCAACCTCAGT
>NZ_JBFRKG010000001.1:0-67874 GCF_041469325.1 Shewanella sp. 10N.286.51.B8 | reverse complement strand
CTGCAACCTCAGTGACTGCAGCTTCATCAAGTTTAATTCTATCGGCTTTAGCAATGTAGGCCGGTTTGTTACTGCCAGCTTTTTTAGCATTGGCTTTTTTGGCTTTCGCTTTCAGGGTTGAGTTGATTTTTTTACGACGATTCATTGCATACTCTCGTTACTGTTACGCCGAAAAAATTCAATATTTTTACTGCAGATATTCAAATGGAGGGCGATTTTACAATTGAACGGTTAAAAATACCAATTTTGAATCATCAAAATTGGTATTTAGATTTTAAGATTAATTAATCTTGTATCACCACCCAAATCGCATGTAGCACACCTGGAAGGAAGAATAATAAGCATAAAATGATGTTGATCAGTAAGTCTTTACCGACCCCTTTTTTCAAGAAAACCGCCACCGGTGGTAATAAAATTGCCAGTATAATCAGAAGAATTTTGTTTGCGTCCATAAGTTTCAGTGTCCTTTTTATCAACAGTAAAAGCTAACTAGTGTAAAAATAATAACCAATTGTGAAAGTCGCTAAATATCATTATGATTATTTTACCTACAATTTCATATTGAAATATTTATAAATTTTTGAAGGCTTAATGATAGAAAATAGTAGTAGCTTAGTGTTAATTCAAGTTATTTGCGTGCTTTGTATTGCAGCAACTGTCGCTTGGATCATCATGGTCGTACCAATGAAGGTCGCGCCCAGTGCCAGCTCACGCTTTGCATTGGCTAATTTTTCTATCCTTGTCGGCATGCAGCTTTACATTCAGCGCACAGATGAACCCAGCTACTTACATTGGCTAGTCGCTGATATGTTCATCCTGATTGGCTTTTGTTTATTACGCTGGGGCGCACAACGGCTGTATCACCTGACCTCTAGCCATCGCAATGATTTAATGCTGCTGTTTATCACTGGCGGGTTAATGCTATTGGCTAAACCACAAGCCTCTAGCTCTGCGTACTTGATGATTATTTTATCCTTTAGTGCCGCCACACTATTTTTTATGCTCGCCAAAGATCACTATGTCGCGTTGAAAGCTAACTTTACTGCTTTTGCAACTTATTGGTTAGTCATCCCCATTGTTGCTATTGGATTCATGTTTTTTATCAGAGCGTTCATTTTGATGCTCTATCCAGAAAAAGTAGCCAATTACGCCGCCTTTAATGCCAAAGAATCTATCCCTATTTTATGGACCTATATCGCACTTATTTTGATCGTGAATATTCTTATTATTGGTAACACTATCAATCGCCTAGTCGTAAAGATTAGAACTCTCGCCAACAAGGATGCCCTCACCGGATTATGGAACCGTAATGCCCTGCAACATAAACTCAATACTGAACATCAACGCTGGTTAAGGGATAAGGTTAGCTTCAGTGTGATGGTGATTGATTTAGATCGCTTTAAAGATATAAACGATAATTATGGTCATGTGGCTGGTGATGAAGTGCTTAAAGCGGTGGCGCAACAATTGAGCTCAGCGACCCGAAAATTAGACTATTTATGCCGCTTTGGCGGCGAAGAGTTTGTGCTGATCTTACCCTTAACCGATGAAGATAACGTGCTACAAGTGGCAAGCAAACTGCAGCATAAATTAGCTCAAATTCAACTGGACTGGCACGGTAACACCATATCCATTGAAGCCAGTATCGGCTGTGTCACCATGAAAGAAGGCGTCGATGCCGAAGCGTTATTAGGACTGGCCGACAAAGCCATGTATCAAGCAAAAAACAGTGGTCGCAATTGTGTTAAATCAGCCAACCTAATGCGCTTACAAAGCGATTCAATTTAACCGCTAACAAATCCATTTTACTGCAAGCGTGATGACTCTGAGCACGTTTACTTTACTGGCGCAGGCCATGGTAAATCATTGGGACTTTGCCATTCATTTGCTAGCTGCTGAGTGACTGCTGCCAGTTTGAATTGCTCACCTAAATGGGGCCATTGAATAAATTGGTACTGCGTAGCTTTATATTCAAACTGCAGCGCCATTGCATGCAGGTAGCATCTATCTGATGCCTCTCCGCCATAAAGGCTATCCCCTAAAATCGGTACCGCTAGACTGGCTAACGCGACCCGTAATTGATGGGTTTTACCACTCAGTGGTTTTAGTAAATATAACCGAGTCCCAGCGGCAATTGAATGGGAAAAAAACTGCGTGATAGCGGGGTTCTCAGTAGAACGTAATAACTTATACATACTGCGACGCGACTTAGCCATATCGCCAATCACCCAACCTTGTTTCTTTTTCGGCTTACCTTTAGCAATGGCCAAATAATATTTTTGGATCTTATGAGCGCTAAACATCTCGGTGAATATAGCAGCCGCGGCTGAAGATTTTGCCAAAATCAATAAGCCTGAAGTTGGCGTATCTAAGCGGTGTACCGCATATAATTTAATCCCTAAATCAGCCTCAACTTGAGCCACTACGCCGGCTTTACCATCTTGACTGTGAAAATGAACCCCTGCAGATTTATTAATGATAATAAAGTCGGGATGTTGCTCAACTAGCTGATACATAAATGGGCTTCTATTAAAGAATAACTGATGCGAAATAACATCGAATACTGAAAGTGAATATTAGAAATGAATATCGACAATCAAACCAGGATCATTATCTAATAATTCAATGCTGGCACGGTGGCGAGATAAAATCGCTTTGACCATCGACAAGCCTAAGCCTGTGCCTTGGTGGTGACGACTAGGATCTAAGCGCACTAAACGCTCAAACACTCGTTCTTTATCTTCGGCGCTAATTCCGGGGCCATTATCAATAATTTGGATCCGCCGACCTTGTTGCACAATGCTAATTTCGGCATCTTCGGGGGCGTACTTAATGGCGTTATCCACTAGGTTAAACAATGCTTGGAATAGCAAATATTTATCCCCTGAAATAGTGACATCTTTTTCAATCACCAAATTAAGAGTTTGCTGTTTAGACTCGGCCACCACTTCTGCCATTTCATATAAATCTTGGCAAAGCTGCTGCAAGCTAACGGGTTGCATATCAAGGGTCTGCTGGCCTTCTTCAATGCGCGTTAACGACAACATGGCATCGAAGGTTGCTAAGCAATGATCTAGCTCTTCTAGCAGCATTGCGGTGAGCTCAGGTACCTGCTCGGCCGGTTTTTGCGGTAACTGCTCGATACCTATGCGCAAATGCGAAAGCGGCGTACGTAAGTCATGGGCGATATTATCGGTCACCCCGCGTACTGACATTAAGTTGTGCTCTAAGGTATCTAATACCCGATTAAACTGTCCTGCGAGCATATCAAATTCATCTTGATTATGACTGACAGGAAAACGGGTATCGTATTGTCCTTGCTCAATTTTCTGACTCAATAGATTGTATTGAACTAAGCGCCGTAAGATGGCTTTAGAGAAAATAAAACCAACGGCTAAGGTCATTGCTAATGTCAGCGCCACCATCCAAAAGGCCGCATTAACAAATTTATCAATCAATGCAGCTAAGTTATCAGTACGGGTGGCGATAAGCACGGGACCGTAATTGGTTAACACCAATCCTCCGGTCAAAATATGCAGTTTATCTGGTCCGCCAGTGAGAATGGGGAAATCGCGGGTTTCAGGCAATAATGGCATGTTGTCAGGTACAAAACTTAAGGCACCAACCATGTCGACATTATTACGCCAAGCAATTAACGCGGTTTTGGGATCAGCCGCGCGAATTTGCGCCGCAAAACTACGACGGTCCACAGTGAGGGCTAATTGCTTGTAGCGCTGCATTTCAGTCGCGAGATGCTGCTCAACTTGGCTTTCTTGTTCCATGACTAGCTGCCGGTATAAACCCGATACCAGCAGTACAATTAACAAGGTCACCAAAGTAGAAAATATTAGCGTGATCCGCCAAGCACTACTTTGGTAGGGTTTAATTCCCTTTACAGAGGCGATAACCAGCCCCTCGAACGGTTTCGATAATTTCTGGGTGACCTAACTCTTCAAACTTACGACGCAGCTTAGCGATATGTACATCAATCACATTGGTACGAGGGTCAAAATGATAATCCCAAACAGCTTCAAACAATAGCGTACGGCTAATCACTTTATTAGGATGCTCCATCAGATATTTGAGTAATTGAAACTCTTTAGGTTGCAGCATAAGTTCATGATCATCTAAGGTCACTTTGCGCGTGAGTAGCTCCATTTTCAAATTACCGACTTCAAGATCGGTACTATTTGAAGCAGGCGCATTGCGTTGAATTAACTTTTCAGCTCGCACTTGCAACTCTGCAAACGCAAAAGGCTTAGTCATATAATCATCGCCACCAGCACGTAAGCCTTTTACACGCTCATCCACATGACTTAATGCTGACAAGATTAACACTGGGGTTTCATTACCATTTTTACGCAACGCGGTTAACAATGTTAACCCATCAATTTGGGGCAGCATTCGGTCTAAAATAATAATATCGAAATCATTATTTTTGGCTTTATACAGGCCATCATGGCCATTGGTTGCCGTATCGACTTGGTATTGCTGAGCTGTAAAACCCTCTGCAACATACTGTAATGTTGTTGCGTCATCTTCAACGATTAATACTCGCATAGTGCTGTTCCTTAGTCCCACTGCAGTAGGGGTAATGGACGTAAATTCTCAATATCAAAAGCAATAGTATGCTTACTGGCCGCATTAAGTAGCTTCAATTCTAAATAACTTATGGTCAAATCGTGCTCGAGTTCTGCTTCAATTAAATAACCAGATTGATTTTTTGTCGCTAACTTAATCAAATCCGTAAAGGTCATTTTATGATCAATAAGTACTTTGGCGGCCTTAATTTGGTCTAAATCATCTGAGGCAAAATGACTTAATTTCTTACTCATCAAGCTGCCATCTTTGGCATCAAATTCAAACGCTATAAGTTCGTTTGTATCAAGGTTGATAAGTTCTATTTCATAAATTAACTGATCGTTTTCAATATCCATATCAAAAGCTGAAACCAAGCCATTGTGATCCATTTCAACTTGCTGGATCACCACAATAGGTTCAACGTACTCACCTTGAGATAACAAAGTATGCATACTAGGCGTTGCCATCACCATTGAAGGGAATACCACAAGCAATGATAGAACAATACGGAACATGAGAGCCTCAAAAGACATTGATAATTGAGCTACTTTACCTAAGCCGATTAAAAGACCCAAGCTTTGTAAGATTAATAATTGATCATGATTCTAGAATATGAACTTGTTCTGACTTCAATGCTATTGTGGTGGCTAAACCTTGTTGTAGCTCAAGTTTAGTCGCTAAGTGAGCTGGCACATCCATATTAAACGTCTCATCAATCCCTGCCATACGCGCTTTTATACGTACAGATTCCCCCATCACCAACATAGAATCAATCACGATATCGAGTTTATTGATACTGCGGCAAAGGCGGCCGCTGGTAATAGCGCTGAATCGAATGCCCTGATTAGGGATCACCCAGCGTACGGTTTGACCAACTTCGCAATCTGGGGCGCTATCGCTAGCAATAATCTGGTCGCCCATTTTAAGCCAAGTAATATTGGCTTTTTCATCACGACCAGACACTTGGGCATTAAAGATATTACGTAAGCCCATTTGCCTCGCCACGGTTTCATTGCGAGGATGAGACAAGACATCAAACGGTTTACCTTGCTGGAGCATCTTGCCTTGGCTGATTAAAATCATTTTATCGGCCAGTAATAAAGCCTCATTCATATCATGGGTCACCATAATCACTGGAATTGATAATTGCGATTTTAACCGTGCTAACTCAATATATAACCTTTCTCGGGTTTCTCTATCCACCGCAGAAAAGGGTTCATCGAGCAATAAAACTGCCGGCTCTCTGGCAAGCGCCCTGGCTAAGGCGACTCGCTGGCGCTGCCCACCCGAAAGCTGCGCCGGTAATCGTGCCGGCAAGCCATGTAAATTAACTCGCTCTAACCAATCTAACGCACGGGCTTTACGCTCATGCTTTGGAATATGATCCAGCCCAGAAATAACATTATCCAGTGCCGTTAAGTGCGGAAACAAACCAAAGTGTTGTGGCACATAGCCTATATGACGTTGCTGCGGTGATAAGTTGATGCGTTTCTCATGACAAAACCAAGTTTTATCTCCACTTTGAATCGCTCCTTGTTGAGCTGAACCTAAGCCCGCAATCATTCGCAGCAAGGTGGTTTTACCACCACCTGAAGGACCCACTACAGCCAAGACTTCTCCCGCTTTACAGCTAAAGCTAGCCTCTAATGGGATCGGTGCTTGTTGGGAAATTTGGCAATGTAAATCAACGCTGCGGATTGGCATGCTGGCCTCCTAAACGTCGAGAAAGACTGGTAGTAATCGCCAATACACTGACAGCAAAAACTAATAACACCAGTGACATGGTACCAGCAGATTCAAAATCAAATGCCTGCACACTGTCGTAGATAGCAATAGAAATGGTTTTGGTTTCACCGGCAATATTACCGCCTAGCATCAGCACTACGCCAAATTCACCTAGCACATGGGAAAAACACAGCACCACTGCGGTTAACACCCCAGGCCAAATCATCGGTAGCTCAATTTTGACAAAAATTCGCCACCAACTCATGCCACAACAGGCGGCGGCATCAGGAATATCGTGAGGGATAGTTTCAAATGCCCGCTGGATTGGCTGCACTGCAAAGGGAATATTGACTAAAATAGAGGCAATAACTAAACCGGAGAAGTTAAACACTAATTGCGCGCCAAAGAGTGACTCAACCCATTGGCCGATGAGGCTTTGACTGCCAAGGCCAACCAGTAAGTAATAGCCTATTACTGTGGGAGGCAGCACTAAGGGCACCATGATTAACGCTTCAACCCATGACTTCCCTTTGAACTGACGGTAAGCCAGTAGTCGACCAACTACAATGGCCAATGGCACTAAAATTAGCACAGTAACGCTACTCAGCTTGGCTGATAACCATAACGATTGCCAATCCATAGATTAATTCTCGACTTGCATAAAAGCGCTTGAATTAGCACGCTGAGGAAAACCAAAACCATAATTGAGCAGTACATCTTTTGCGGCTTGGGTTTGCATATACTGATAAAACTGCTGAGTGGTAGCACCGGCATTGGGCATCATCACCATTCGCTGATTAATCGGCTCATATAACGACTGGGGTATTTCGATATAATTGCCCATTTTGCGAAACTGCTCAGATGACGCTAACGATAGCGCCACTATGCCACCTTGTGCAGAACCACTTAAGGCAAATTGCGCCGCTTGCGAGACATTTTCGCCCATGATGATTTTAGACTCTAACTGCGGCCATAAGCCTTTTGCTTGCAATAAACTTCTGGCTCTTTCGCCATAAGGCGCGTGAGCAGGGTTAGCAATAACAAAGCGGGCAATCTTGCCATCAGTTAACTGCTGTTGTAAGCCGTTAAGCTCAGCATCAAGCACTAGGGAGGAGTTTTTCGGGGCAACTAGGGCTAACTTACCAATAGCATAAATGGTGCCATCAGAGTCTGTTTTTCCAGCTTTATGCAGCTGCTGAACATAAAACTCATCAGCACTTAACAGCATTTCAAAGGGAGCCCCATGTTGGATCTGGGCAACAAAATTACCCGAAGATCCATAGGATACTCTTAATGGCAATCCAGTTGAGGCAGTGAAGTTGGTAACAATTTCATCAAGGGCAAATTTAATATTCGCAGCGGCGGCAATCGCTGGAGGTTTGGCCGCCAGCGATGAAAATGACACCAATAACACTAGGCTAGA
Source organism: Shewanella sp. 10N.286.51.B8 (assembly GCF_041469325.1). Classification (NCBI taxonomy): domain Bacteria; kingdom Pseudomonadati; phylum Pseudomonadota; class Gammaproteobacteria; order Alteromonadales; family Shewanellaceae; genus Shewanella; species Shewanella sp. 10N.286.51.B8. The sequence goes on along the minus strand of NZ_JBFRKG010000001.1, from coordinate 60,145 downwards.
TAACGCCCTGATAAAAGCGGTTCGACGCCTTTGACTCAATGTAAAACAACGGCGAATCGTGCTTAACGTCATCATGTCAGCATCCTATGCTATTTAGATTCATTCCACATAGTGGCTGCTTGCTCATCTGAATCACGGGCTTCAACCCAATTATTGCCTTGCTCACCAGCTTCTAGTTTCCAAAATGGTGCTTTGGTTTTTAAAAAGTCGATTAAGAACTCACAGGCTGCAAAAGCGGCTTTACGGTGGGCACTGGTAACACCGATAAACACGATTTGCTCACCAAGCTCCATACGGCCAACACGGTGAATAATTGTGACATAATTCAGCGGCCAGCGAGCATAGGCTTGCTCAGCCAGTTGCACTAATACCGCTTCAGTCATGCCAGGGTAATGCTCAAGGGTGAGATCAGTCACTGCGCTGCCGTCATTAAAGTCACGCACTTTACCGGCAAAGGTCACCACTGCGCCATCACTGTTATCTTGTGCAATAGCGGCGTACTCATCGGCGACATTAAAGTCTTCGGTTTGCACTCTCACCACTTGTTTAGTATTCACTTGGCTCATGGTTAGCCTCCAGTGACAGGTGGGAAAAAGGCCACTTCATCGCCATCTTTAATCGCTGCATCCCATGAACTCATGGTTTGATTAACGGCAACTAATAATTTATCTGAGGTGAGTACTTTAGCCCACTTTTCATCTTTAGCGGCTAGGGCTGCACGTAATTGTTCAGTATTGCTAACGCCATCAGCAGCAACTTCTACTTTAGCGGTGCCGAGTAACTCTCTTACTTGTGCAAAAAAAAGGACCTGGATCATGTCAATCTCTCGTCTTTCAAAATTTTAAAATGGCTAATATTTTATCTTTATAGCTGATGTTGCTAACTCGCATTGATAACTAGCGTGATAGTGCTAGTTAAGCGCTGCCGGCTAATCTTCAGCTTGGAAATGACCTGATTTGCCGCCACGTTTTTCAAGTAAACGCACTTGGGAAATGATCATGTCTTTTTGCACCGCTTTACACATATCGTAAATGGTTAATGCAGCGACTGAGGCAGCTGTTAATGCTTCCATTTCAACGCCCGTCTTACCTGATAACTTACATAAGCTGGTGATCCTGACGCGATTAAGTTCTGGCTGCGCTTCAAGGTCTACTTCCACTTTGGTCAGCATTAATGGATGACATAATGGGATCAGATCTGAGGTCTTTTTCGCGGCTTGGATACCGGCAATACGCGCAGTAGCAAACACATCACCTTTATGGTGACTACCGCTCATGATCATCTCTAACGTACTTGGCGCCATATCAATAAAGGCTTCGGCGCGAGCTTCACGCTCAGTGATATTTTTTTCTGTGACATCAACCATGTGGGCATTGCCATCGGCATTGATATGGGTAAAACAATTGCTCATGCTAACTTGCCTTATAGAATCTTGAGAGTAAAAAATTATTCAAATATAAGTAAACCGCAGCAGCTTAACCGCCAATAGAGGCTAAGTGCTTGGTGACACCCGTGATACCTTGGTGGAGATAATGGGTTTCTTTTTTCTGGGCTAATTGGCCATGTAAGCGCTCAATTAACTCGGCGCGCTGAGACTCGTGTTGCAATAAGTCACGTAAGTCCAGACCGGTTTCGGTAAATAAACACAAATGCAATTTACCTTTGGCCGACACTCGTAAACGGTTACAGCTGGCACAGAAGTTCTTCGCATAAGGCATGATAAGCCCTATACGACCTTGGTAATCTGGGTGACTGAAATTTTGCGCAGGACCATCATCTACATCAGGAAGATCATATAACCAACCTTCTGACTCAAGTTTTAACTTAATATCGAGTCCAGCTAGATGATGAGCGTTGAAATAATCATGGCCTAAGCCTGTTTCCATCAGTTCGATAAAACGCAAATCAATCGGCGTATTCTTTATCCACTGCAGAAAACGGGGCAAATCTTTATCATTAAGCCCTTTGAGTAAGACTGCATTGATTTTGATTCGCTCAAAACCTGCATCAAGTGCAGCATCAATGCCACGCATGACTTCATCAAATTTGTTCTCACCAGTGATTTGATAAAACATCTTAGGATCTAAGCTATCAACCGACACATTGATGCGTCTAAGTCCGGCGTCATACCATTCTTTGGCATTTTTCTCGAGACGATAGCCATTAGTGGTGGTAGCAATGGTTTTGATATTGTCATTGTCTGCAACGATACGAATGATATCTGTGAAATCTTTACGTAAGGTTGGCTCACCACCGGTGATGCGGATTTTTTGGGTGCCTACTTCACCAAAAGCTGCCACTAAATTTTCAATTTCATTTAACGCGAGAAACTTAGGTTTGCCATCAGGTCTGTAACCATCTGGGAGGCAATAGGTGCATTTGAAGTTACAAACATCAGTGACTGACATTCGCAAATAGTGAAACCTTCGACCGAAACTGTCTTGTAATTGGGACATGTTAACCTTTCCAAGTGTGGGAGGTAAGCGCATTTCTTTGCTGACCCCGGTGGCATAATTACCACGGCTAAATATCCATATCTGTGGACGTAGGACATAAAGCTCGGAGAACCGTCAGACTTAATTATAGGCCTAAATTCGCTCGAATCAGTATCTTTTTATGACATTTTGTCCCAGTTAGTCAAAAATCTGTATATATTTGCGAGCCAGCTCACGAGCTTAAAATCTCACTTGCTACTGTGACCTTTAGCAATTTTAAGGTAAGGTGAGTAAAACAAAAAAATAACAAACCCGCCAAAAAACGGGAAATTAAGAACTAAGGTGAAATGATGGAACGCGAATCAATGGAATTCGACGTAGTTATCGTTGGTGCTGGCCCTGCCGGACTCGCGACTGCTTGTCGATTAATGCAAATATCACAAGATGCAGGCAAGGAAATGACTGTCTGCGTGGTTGAGAAAGGATCTGAAGTCGGCGCTCATATTCTGTCCGGTGCCGTATTTGAACCAACGGTATTGGATGAGCTATTCTCTGATTGGCGCGATTCAGACATTCCACTTAATACTAAAGTCTCTCACGATGAAATCTACCTATTGAGCTCTGATAGTAAATCTCAGCTTATGTCCAATAGCTTAGTACCAAAAACCATGCACAATGATGGCAACTACATCATCAGTGTCGGTAACCTCGCTCGCTGGTTAGCTGAGCGCGCTGAAGCATTAGGGGTAGAAATTTTCCCTGGTTTTGCGGCCAGTGAGGTACTTTACAATACCGATAATAGCGTCAAAGGTATTTTAATTGGCGATATGGGTGTTGGCATTGATGGTCAGCCTAAAGACAGCTATATGCCGGGCATGGAACTTCACGCTAAATACACGGTGTTTTCAGAAGGTTGTCGTGGTCATTTAGGTAAAGAGTTAATTGCAAAATATCATCTAGATAATGGTAAAACACCACAGCATTACGGCTTAGGCTTTAAGGAAATGTGGAAAATCCCTGCTGAACAGCATCAGCAAGGTAAAGTGGTACACACAGGTGGCTGGCCCTTAAATGATGGTGCATCTGGTGGCGGCTTCTTATACCACATGGAAGATAACCAAGTGGCAGTTGGACTGATTATCGACCTTAACTATAAAAACCCTCACATCAGTCCGTTCGATGAATTTCAGCGTTATAAACAGCATCCGGTTATCGCACAAACTTTATCGGGTGGTGAGCGTATTACTTATGGCGCAAGAGCAATTGCAAAAGGTGGGCTTAACTCATTACCTAAAATGAGCTTTCCTGGCGGCTTATTAATTGGTTGTGATGCAGGTACGCTAAACTTTGCCAAAATTAAAGGCACCCATACCGCAATGAAGAGCGGTATTGTCGCTGCAGAAACCTTAGCGGAAGCATTAATGGCTGGGGTTGAAGCAGGTAAAGATTTAGATTGTTTCCAAACGCGCATAGAAAAAAGCTGGCTCCATGAAGAGCTGGTTAAATCTCGCAATTTTGGCCCTGCTTTACATAAGTTTGGTACTTACCTTGGCGGTGCATTTAACTATATCGACCAAAACTGGTTCGGCGGTAAATTTCCAATCACCTTACGTGATGAAGCTCCAGATCATGCAGAAATGGGCTTAGCTAAAGACTTCAAAGAAATTCAGTACCCTAAACCTGATGGCAAATTAAGCTTCGATAAATTATCGTCAGTTTACCTATCTAATACTTACCATGAAGAAGATCAGCAGTGTCATTTACATTTAAAAGACCCTACGATTCCTATCGCGGTAAACCTAGTTAAGTTCAACGAGCCAGCTCAGCGTTACTGCCCTGCTGGCGTGTATGAAGTGGTCTCTGAAGGCGCTGAAAACAAGTTTGTGATTAATGCGCAAAATTGTATTCACTGCAAAACATGCGATATTAAAGATCCAAGTCAAAATATCACTTGGGTCACCCCTGAAGGTGGCGGTGGTCCAAACTACCCGAACATGTAATCCTTATTTAGATGTGTTTCAGCCACTAAAAAGCCGCATATAAACAATGCGGTTTTTTGTTGCAAGCAATAGGCTCTAAGTGATTTTCAACGTCATTACTTTATGAAGTTAATCGTTAATGGATAGCGATATGCGATACCTTCGCCTGCCCTGATGATGGCAATAATGGTACAAATGATATCCATCAACCCTAAAAGAATAAGCAATATAAAGCCAATACCAATAAAGGCTAAAATAGAACTAACGATGGCATAAATGAGTAAACTCAATTTAAAGTTGAGACAGTTTTTCCCGCACTCATCAACAAATTTAAATTCATCACGTTTCATCAACCACACGATTAGTGGTCCAATAATGCTGCCCAGTGGAATAATATAACCAGCAAAACTTGCCGCATACACCAACAAGCCCATATTACGTGCTTCTTTTTCTACTGTATCCACTGAATCACTCATGATTTTCCCTATTATTTATATTACTGATTTGATTTTGATGTCGCTGTTTCTAGTTTTGCGCTGGCCCATATAAACGGTAATGCCAATTCTCTATTGTTTGCGTTTGAATTCGGTTTTGTAAGCTAGCAACCCAAGTTTGCGCTAACCCTTCACAGTGCAACAGAGTCGAATATTGTTCGATATTCACTTCTGCTAGAAAGTAAATTTTCATCGCCTCAGCAATAGAGATATTCGATTTTCGCTCGACTAAATAAATGCTATCACCAGCGTTAATTTCACCTTGTTGCAAGACTTTATAAAACCAACCACACATCGCAGTTTGTTGCATAGCAAGGGCAAATTGAGGGTGACCAAACTGTAAGTTAAGCTTAAAACAGGGCGAACGAGGCTGGGTGACTTGCAATAGCGTAGTGCCAATTTGAATAATATCGCCAATATTGACCTGTGATTCATCTAAGCCAACGCTACTGATATTTTCGCCCATGGCAGGCGCATCTTTAAAGCCTGCCATTAAATCCCAACGACGATATTGGCCATAATGCTCTCGAGGAAAGTGATGTAACACCCGATCGCTGCCGCCATGATGCTGTGGATCTGCTTGGCTATCGCCTTTTACGCCCAGCTTGGAGACGATAAGGGTTTGGGCGAGTTGTTTATTGTTAATGCCACTATCAATAAGGTGCGTCTGATCACCAAGAGCACTAACTTGTTCTCCTTGATATAAAGCGGAAATTTTTTTAACCAGCAACTGAGCATCCATGAGCAGTAACTCTTAATTAACAAGGGATTGGATTATTTAAGAATATAGCAGGCTTATAGCAGTGCTTACTATAGAGAATTTTCAAAGCGCATTTTTAGCCCTAACACAAAAGAGCGATGCTAAACAAAAAGCCCCTGCAAATGGGGAGATTGCAGGGGCATAAATCTTTCAAATTACATTGGGCATTAACGTATCCCAGAAATGGAAGAAACTTTTTCAACAAAAAGCCATATAAAGCATCCTGTTCAATAAGTTACCTTGTCATAATAATCGTCTCACATGACAGAACAAGGACACTTTTATGATAAAAATATGACCTGAGGCGACAGTAAAATGATAACTAACAGCAATTAGCCAAAAATATTCGCCCACTATTTAAACTGAGTTAATTTCAGTTACTCACTATGTTTTTTTGATTGAAGATAATGCTGCAGCGCATCTCCTGGGACTGAGCTGGCAGTAGCCACGGCAATGGCGGCCCATCTTGCCCCTTCTTCCATGGCTTGGGTAATGGTTTTTTGCTGGCATAAATAATGGATTAAGCCTGCGGCAAAGGCATCTCCAGCCCCTGTAGTATCTAACACTTGCGCTGTTACTGCTGGTACATGAAACTGTTCATTGGCACTATAGGCTATCGCCCCATTCTCGCCATCGGTGACCACAAAGTATTGCAATGACTCACCGGCAATTTTAGCGGCAAAATCCCACTTATTGTCATCACAGCGGCCATGCATATCGGTAATTGAAGCAATTAAAATATGGCATGGTCGTACCCGCTCATCTTTAGCTAACTGCGATACGACCAAGCAATGATCAAGGGCTGATGCGGTCCATTGACTAATGCCTTTAGCTGATGAGTTAGTGTATAGCGCATCCCATTGTTGCCAGTTTGGCGGCGTGCTTAGTTCAAATAGGGGTCTTTGTGGGCGGATAATAGTGCGTTCACCATCGGGCGTCATCACCAATAACATTTCACAGGTTGCGCCATCAAAGCGTTCCACTAAGCGGCAATCTAGCCCCTTGGTGCTGGCTTGAGCCAAAATCCAATTACCTATCTTGTCAGAGCCCACTTGGCTCACTAACGAGACATTGTGCCCAGCCCATACCAAACCGATGCCGGTATTAGCACCACCGCCACCGAGCCGTAAGCCGCCATCTTGATAATGAAAGCGACCTCCGGTTTGCAGCGGTTTATCTAATTCCAGTAAGCGGTCACAGTTAATGTTGGCAAGCAGTAAAATATTAGCCATAGCGGTCTCTTTTAACAATCCAATGTCCAATGCACCAAAATCATCATGATAAAAATGACGAGGATGGTGGGACAGTGATGATGCATTCAAAATCAGTATACTGCAAATAACAAAAAAGGCAGTGACCATGGTCACTGCCTTTCATTAACTTATTTCTCAAGCTTGGGGCGCTTACATATCAGCGGCTTGCAAGGGTTTACGTAATTGAGCGCGAACATTATCCATGCCTGAATAAAATTCTTTCATCATCAATAAGCCCATCATTTTACCGTTATCGGTCCAAATGAGGTTATCAGGATCGTTCGGGTCATTTTTAATTGCCCCAATGGCTCTCATTGAGGCCATTTCTTTAAACAATGCGGTATCTAAGTTAACGCCGAAGGTTTCACGGAAATACTTACGTGATAAACGACCAGAGAACATGCCCAGTAAGAAGCGATATTGCATCACTTCTTTCTTGCCATATTGCTTTTGTTGCTCGACACCCATTTTGCCATTAGCAATGCGCTCTTGGTATTTTTTAAGCGAGAAGGTATTCACGTATAAGGTGTCATCTAAGAAACTAAATGAACCTGATCCTACGCCTAAGTATTCATCATAATCAATAACATACTCATCAAAGCCTTCGTTCTGCGCTTTACCAAATGCCCAACCAGATAGCTGAGTATATTGACCATTTAAGGTATTAAGAATTTGACGATACTGACGTGCCATATCACCGTGTGGCGCAGCCAGTTTACCCTTAACACTCTTACGAGTTTGGTGGGTAATCATCAATGGATAAGTAGTAATTTGGCGAGGGTCTAGCTTAGACGCCATATCTAAATCATGCTGAATAACTTCATCGGTTTGACCGCGGAAACCAAAAATCAAATCAACATTGATAATCGGGAACAGCTCTTTTGCCGCCATAATTTTATCAAATGTTTGCTGACCGGTACCGAATTTCTCAATGCGGTCTGTCATCGCTAAAATGTCATCATTAAAGCTTTGCACACCAATAGACATACGATCGACTAAGCCTTCTAACTGCTTAAAGCCAGGGCTGTCTAAGTGCTGAGGATCGGATTCACACGATACCTCTTTAATATTCGGGAATAGGGTTTTAGCATGCTCGATGGTACGAGCCAATTCATCTTCTAATACCGTGGTGGTGCCACCGCCGATATACATAGATTCAAAGTCGTAACCGAGGTTTTTAACCATATCCATTTCTTTGCGTAAAGACACGAAATAGCGACGAGCTTTATCTTCATTAAATAAGAAACGATGGAAAGTACAGTATGAACACAAGGTATGACAAAAAGGTACATGAGCATACAGCATGTACTTTTTACCTTCTACTGGCGCTGGCATCATTTCCGCTGAAACCGTGTCTAAACGCAAATTACGATCAACGTAAAATTGCATCACTTTTTCCATCGCATTTATCATCCAATCTGGCGTGGTGATATTGGCCTGATAAGGTGATTGGATAATGGTATCTGATGGACGGATAATTGATGACATGGCAATTCCTAGTTAAAAAGGGGCTCGCAAGCAACGCTAATGAGTTGCTACTCAAGTAGAAAATTTCGACATACGCTACAAGGATGTTAACTATCTAGAAGTTATCAGTTAAAAACAACCAAATCTGTCGATTTTTACAGCCACGATCACAAATTAGGAGTGCTTAAACAACCAATAGCTAATATAAGGTACCACATTGTTAAAAATGATAAAAAGTTGTGTTAAAACATGGTTAACCTAAAGCCGAAATAAAAACACCTCCAAAACCGAAGTCATTGGAGGTGCTTTTTAAGCTTTAGCTAAAAATACTGCAGACCTATTAGTCTTTATATTTTAACTCGCCATTCGCTTTAATTTCATCATACCAAAGGTTGTGATGCTGTTTCGCCCACTGCTCATCACAGTAACCTGAAACCATACAATCCATACCACCTTCTGACATAGCAGTTGCCATGAAGATATGCACGATTGAGAAGGCACAAATCACGATAGCGCTCACTGAGTGAATAACTAACGCAATTAAGCTTAAGGTACGGCTTGGTTCAAATAAGTTCGGGAACAGTAATAACATTCCTGATACTGAGATGAATAAACCAAACAATGCGAATGCCCAAAACCACAGTTTTTCACCCGCATTAGCAAAGCCCGCATCTGGATGCTTACCTTTAAATGGACCGAAGTTAATGTAACCACCAACCACCATCATCCATTTAATGTCATACATTTTTGGCATTTGGTTTTTAGCCCAAAGTACTACCATTAACGCCCAACCCAACATGAATGGGATAGCCATGTAATCATGGATAACTTTAGAAGCATTTACCAATCCAGCCCACATACCTTCACCAATGTATGGCTGAAGGAAGTAACGGCCAGCAAGTAGTACTAAACCTGTCAAAATCAATAACATGCAAGGAATCGCACCTAGCCAGTGAATTGATACGTCAAATTTAGACCAGCGATATACCATCTTACCAGTGAAACCACCGTGTAATTTCGAAATACCGTTAATTTTCATAAACAGTACGAAAATGATGATCATGCCAAATAGCGATAAAGCTAAAGCAGGAGCAAGCCAGTCACTACGCAAATCAAATACACGTAAATCATAGGTATTGATAGGCTGTGCATGGAACTCGCTGGTTGAAGTAGTACGCCCTTCAACACCGTCTTTAAGCTGTGCCCATAATTGTGCATTGCCATCTTGAACGGTTAGAGACTCTTCAACATTTCCACTTGCGTGGGCGAAGGTCATGACACTGAACATCAGTGCGATAACAACGCCAATTTGTTTGAACCACTTGTTCATATTACATCCTCTATGCTATTCGATGCCTAGGTTGCCCTAGGCATCATAGCTAAGCTGACTAACACGCTTGGAGATTAACCCCAAACACCTTTGTTAGCTCCGCGGTATGCAACACGCTCGCGGAAGATAGCAGAAACGATTTCTGCATCACCTGCAAGCAGTGCTTTGGTTGAACAAAGCTCAGCACACATTGGAAGTTTACCTTCAGCGACACGGTTAGCACCATATTTCTGACGCTCTTCATTAGAGTGATCAGCTTCTGGGCCACCAGCACAGAAAGTACACTTGTCCATCTTACCGCGAGCACCAAAAGCGCCGCCTTGAGGGAACTGAGGCGCTCCAAATGGACATGCATATAAACAGTAACCACAACCGATACAAGTATCTTTATCGTGCAGTACGATACCGTCTTCAGTTTTGTAGAAACAGTTTGCAGGACAAACAGCCATACAAGGTGCATCACTACAGTGCATACATGCCACTGAGATAGACGCTTCACCTGGTTGACCGTCATTGATAGTCACTACGCGACGACGTTGAATTCCCCACTCTAAAGCAGAGTCGTTTTCGTTTTTACAAGCTGTGACACAACCATTACATTCGATGCAGCGCTTGGTATCACATAAAAATTTCATTGTAGCCATTCGGCAATTCTCCTAGCTTAAACTGCTGTTACGCTTTCTCTACCTGACAAAGCGATGCCTTAGTTTCCTGCATTTGTGTCACAGGGTCATAACCGTAAGTCATTGCAGTGTTACAAGACTCACCTATTACGTAAGGAACAGTACCTTCTGGATAGTTAGGCGCTAAGCTTTCGCCATGCATAACACCCGCGAAGTGGTAAGGCATCCAAGTAACACCTGGTTTAACGCGTGGAGTAACCATAACTTTAATCTTAATACGGCCACCTTCAGCACCTTCTAACCACACAGTATCACCGTCACGTAGACTACGATCTGCGGCATCAGCAGGGTTCATTTCAACAAACATTTCTTGTTGAAGCTCTGCAAGCCAAGGGTTAGAACGAGACTCTTCACCACCACCTTCATACTCAACCAAACGACCAGAAGTCAGTACTAATGGGTACTTAGCTGACGTGTCTTTCTCTTGGATTGACTTGTAAAGAGTTGGTAAGCGATGTACTTGCATATCATCGTAAGTTGGGTACTTAGACACAAGATCACGACGAGATGTGTATAACGGCTCACGGTGAATAGGTACGATATCTGGGAAAGTCCAAACGATACAACGCGCTTTAGCGTTACCGAATGGAATACAACCGTGATTAATAGCAACACGTACGATGCCGCCTAGCAAATCAGTTTTCCAGTTTTTACCTTCAGCTGATGCTTTTTCTTCAGCTGTTAGTTCGTCCCACCAACCTAATTGCTTAAGCATTTGTGCAGAGAACTCTGGGTAACCATCAGTGATTTCAGCGCCTTTAGAGAAGCTGCCATCAGCAAGAATGTTCTCACCTTTGTATTCAACACCGTAACGTGCACGGAAGTTACCACCACCGTCTTTAACGTGTTTGCTTGTGTTATACAGGATTTGAGTACCAGGATGCTTCTGCTCTGGCGTACCCCAACAAGGCCAAGGTAAACCATAAGTTTCGCCTTTAGCAGGTCCGCCAGCAGCTTCAAGAGTCTTGTTGCTGAACGTGCCCCAGTTTTGAGTGTGCTCTTTGATACGCTCAGGGCTTTGACCTGTCATACCAATAGTCCACATACCGCGGTTGATTTCGCGAGTGATGTCTTCAATAACTAGGATGTCATTGGCATCTTTAGCGATACGTTTAGTGTATTGCTCTGCAAAACCAAGCTTTTGAGATAGACGGTACATGATCTCAAGGTCAGTTTTTGATTCGAATAAAGGCTCGATAACCTTTTCACGCCACTGCTGACTACGGCCAGAGTTAGATACTGAACCTTCAGTTTCGAACTGAGTCGCAGCTGGAAGCAAGTAAACACCGTTCTGACGACGATGCATAACACCCGCCATAGTTGGGAATGGATCCACAACAACAACTGTGTCCATCTTATCTAATGCATCACGCACTTCGCTTTGACGAGTTTCAGTGTTAACAGATTGACCCCAGAAGAATGCCATACGGATGTTGTCATTCTGCGCTAGTTTACCCTTCTCTTCTAACACACCATCGTGCCAGCGAGAACAAGGAATACCAGGAGTGGTCATTGGGTCGCGACCTAAGTAAGTACCTTGGTCGAAACGATTACTAACCCAAGATTTTTCAAGATCCCAAACGTTCGTCCAGTGATCCCAAGCGCCAGAAGTCAGACCGTAGTAACCTGGTAAGTTATCAAATAACAAACCTAAGTCAGTCGCACCCTGTACGTTATCGTGACCACGGAAAATGTTTGTTCCGCCGCCTTTAACACCCATGTTACCAAGGGCTAATTGAAGGATACAGTAAGCACGAGTGTTAGCATTACCTACGTGATGCTGAGTACCACCCATACACCAAACAACAGTACCTGGACGGTTATCTGCCATCATTTTCGCAGCTTGGTAAACTTCTTCTTCGCTACAGCCAGTTACATCAGCAACTTCTTTAGGCGGGAATTTTTTCACTTCTTCGCGAATTGATTCCATTTCGAAAACACGTTCTTTGATGAACGTCTTGTCTTCCCAACCATTTTCAAAGATGTGCCATAGCATACCGTAAATGAATGGAATATCAGTACCAGGACGAAGACCACAATGTAGGTCAGCGTGCGCGGCAGTACGTGAGAAACGAGGATCAACAACGATGATTTTCGCGTTGTTTTTCTCTTTCGCTAATAAGATATGCTGCATTGCAACTGGATGCGCTTCAGCCGGGTTTGCACCGATGAAGAAGATTGCATTTGCATTCTGGATATCATTGAAAGAGTTAGTTTGCGCACCATAGCCCCAAGTGTTTGCAACACCAGCTACAGTGGTAGAGTGACAAATACGTGCAGAGTGATCGATGTTGTTTGTGCCCCACATAGCCGCAAATTTACGGTACATGTAACAACCTTCGTTCGAGAACTTAGCACTACCCATGAAGTAAACTGAATCAGGACCTGACTCTTCACGGATATCTTGCATCTTGTCGCCAACTTCGTTGTAAGCTTGCTCCCAAGATAGTTTCTTCCACTTGCCATCAACCAATTTCATTGGGTATTTAAGACGCTTCTCACCGTGACCATGTTCACGTAATGCAGCACCTTTAGCACAATGTCCACCAGCGTTAAATGGGTGATCGAATGCAGGTTCTTGACCTGTCCAAACGCCATTTTGTACTTCAGCGTATAAACCACAACCAACTGCACATGCAGAACATACAGTACGTTTGATTTCAGTTGGTGCATCATGAGCAATTTCTTTTGCTTCAGCTCGACGCATCATGCCAGTGCCCATTAATGAAGCAGCGGCGATACCACCAGTAGCAATACCTGCATTCTTCATAAATTGACGACGGTTGATACCGAGCGACTTGCTAGCAGCTTTAGGTGCTGCTGTAGACTTGCGAGTTAACTTCATCGCTTATTTCTCCTGAATTATCCGCGTAAGCTATCGTAGTAGCTACGAATATGCGCAGTTTCTTTGTAACCATTAGAACCTTTGATACTAATGTTACTCTCGGTTGCTTTTGCCACACTCACACCTGAAACAGCAATTGCTGCAGTAGCAGCGCTACCTACGGTGATGGCTTTCAGCAAAGATCTGCGGTTCAGATCAGGCTGTTGCTTCTTCATCTTTACTCCTGGGTTTAATACACATCTGCTTATCATGCAGATGCCCTCTTAGGCCTTTTTAGTTACCAAACACCATTGTTAATCAATGGTTAAGTGGGTGAGCTAAAAAGGTAAAAACACATATAAATGAATCTAGTCCACAAATTTACGCCGCTAATATATAGAGAGAGAGGCTGAAATAATATGATCTAACACCTGTTCATTGGCCTAAAATAACCAATAAATAAAGAAAGCGTTAACTGGGTCATGTTTTCAAATCATGCCGTGTGAGAACAAAACTTTTGGGTGGGATTTTAGCAGTGCTTACAATGTTAAATTACTTAACAAGTAGATTGAGTTAAAAGGATTTTTATACGGTTTTTGTCTAAATAAACACCACAATCACTATATAACTTTTAGTACTTAAAAGCTGTACTTGCAGTGCTTTTGGTTATTAAAATAACCAATAGTTAGCTGCCCACAAATCACTCAGTAAATATTAACAAGCAAGTTACTTTGTAGCATGAGTAGCACGCAGAAAGCGTCCAAGAAAATTCAGTAATAACTGCAATCAATAAGCCACTAAAATTGGTCCAAGTAGCTCTTGGAATAGCTGTTGGAATAGCGGCCTAAATTAAGCGATTTATTCGCCTGCTGCGAGCAATAAAATAGGTACTGACAAAACTACCCGTTCCGCCAGCAGGCAGATATAAAAACACCTCAACAAGATAGACTCAGTTGAGGTGTTTTGAAAGTAATTAAGTGACTAAATCAGCAAAAGGCTAACTCACTATCACTTCTGATATTTTATCGAACCGTTAGCTTTGATTTCATCGAACCAAACATTGTGATGCTGCACTGCCCAATTTTCATCACAATAGCCTGAAACCATGGATTCCATACCACCTTCACTCAATGCTGTTGCCATCCAAATATGCACAATGGTAAATGCAATGAGAATCGCAGCACTAATGCCGTGAATAAGTAGCGCGGCCATTGAAGCTTCACGGGGTAAATCTAATCCCGGTAACACTAGCATGATGCCTGATACGCTGATAAAGAGGCCAAAGAACACTAAGGTCCAAAACCACATTTTTTCACCGGCGTTGGCAAAACCACTGTCTGGATGCTTACCTTTAAATGGACCGAAGTTGATGTAACCCCCAACCACTAAAAACCATTTTAAGTCATACATCTTAAAGGTTTGCAGTGGCATCCATTTAACAATACATAGCAACCAAGATACGATAAATACCGGACCTGTCCAATCATGTACTAGTTTACTAAAACCAATAACACCAGCCCAAATACCAGCGCTGACATAGGGTTGAATAACAATTTTACCTAGTATGATCACCAGACCAGTTAGCATTAACGTTAAACAGGCAACGGCCATAATCCAATGCAGCCAAATATCTGCTTTAGACCATCGCTCAACCATCTTGCCTGAATACCCCTTCGCCAATTTTGCTGGGCCATTAACAAAGTAGAATAGTAAAAATGCAGCAAATACACCTACGAGAGCTAACGCCACTCCGGGAGTAATATAGTCATCTCTGATTATTCGACCTTGATTGCCCGCAACATTAATCAGTACGCCGGGTTCAATACCTTGAGCTGTTGTAAAGCCAGAGTCGCCAGCTTTCACTGCTCGCCATAATTCAGCCGGGTTTTCCTTCCCTGCCTGCTGCTTACTTGATTGTTCATCTGCCGCTAAGGTTGTGGTTGCAAAACCTAACCCCATCACCAGAACCAACAGAGCAAACAAGCTACGCAGTGATTTGTTTAACTGTTTGTTTAACATTGTCACTCCTTGCTTGGTTACGGACAAAGCCCGTAACCTTTGCACTGTCTAAACCATATCACCCGTTTTAGGATCATAGCCCCAAATGGTATTCGGATTACCGCGCTTAGACATACGTTCGCGATAGATACTCGATACGATTTCGGCATCACCAGCAAGCAGGGCTTTAGTTGAACAAAGCTCAGCACACATAGGTAACTTACCTTCAGCAATACGGTTTGCACCGTACTTCTGACGCTCGGCATCGGAATGGTTTTCTTCTGGGCCACCGGCACAGAAAGTACATTTATCCATTTTACCGCGGCTACCAAATGCGGTCTTTTTCGGGAACTGTGGCGCTCCAAAAGGACATGCATAAAAACAGTAACCACAACCGATACAAGTATCTTTATCGTGTAGCACAATGCCATCGTCGGTTTGATAGAAACAATCCGCCGGACATACGGCCATACAAGGAGCATCGGTACAATGCATACATGCAACAGAAATTGACGCTTCACCGGGTTCACCATCATTGATAGTAACCACGCGGCGACGCTGAATACCCCACTCTAAAGCGGAATCGTTTTCGTTCTTACAAGCTGTGACGCAACCGTTACACTCGATGCAGCGTTTTGTGTCACACAAAAATTTCATGACTGCCATAATGGCTTATCTCCTCATCAAGTTAATTAGGCTTTGCTGATCTGACACAAGCTAGACTTAGTCTCTTGCATCTGAGTCACAACATCATAACCATAGGTCATTACGGTATTGGCAGCTTCACCAATAATGTAAGGTACGGTTCCTTCAGGGTAATTTTTCTCTAGGCTCTTGCCTTCGAATACACCCGCGAAATGGTATGGCATGAAACATTCACCAGCAATGACTCGTGGAGTCACCATTGCTTTAACCGTGATTTTAGCGCCTTCTGGACTGTGAACGAATACATCATCACCATCACGTAAGCCGCGGTCGGCTGCATCAGCAGGGTTAATCTCAATAAACATTTCTTGCTGCAATTCTGCAAGCCATGGATTTGAGCGTGTTTCTTCACCACCACCTTCATACTCAACTAAGCGACCCGTAGTTACCGCTAATGGGAAGTCTTTAGCAAAGTCTTTTTCTTGAATAGACTTATACAGAGTTGGAAGACGTGCAACCATACGATCTTCGTAAGTTGGGTACTTAGCCACTAAGTCGCGACGAGGGGTATATAACGGCTCGCGATGAATCGGGATATCATCTGGGAAGTTCCACACAATACAACGTGCTTTGGCATTACCGTATGGGATACAACCGTGATTGATAGCAACACGTTGAATACCACCAGAAATATCTGTTTTCCAGTTTTTACCTTCAGCGTGAACTTTCTCTTCAGCAGTTAAGTCATCCCACCAGCCAAGCTGTTTCAGCATGTCAGCGGTGAACTCTGGGTAACCGTCTTTGATTTCAGATCCTTTTGAATAAGAACCTTCAGCAAGAATATTATTACCGTTATGCTCAACACCGTAACGTGCACGGAAGTTACCACCACCATACTTAACTTCACGTCCAGTGCGGTAAAGAATTTGCGTACCTGGATGTTTGTTTTCTGGCGAGCCCCAACAAGGCCAAGGTAAACCGTAGGTTTCACCTTTAGCTGGACCACCTGGCGCTTCTAAGCTTTCCATATCGAATGTGCCCCAGTTTTCTTGGTGCATTTTCAAACGCTCAGGGCTCTGGCCAGTGTAACCAATGGTCCACATACCTTTGTTGAACTCACGGGTCATATCTTCAATCAACGGCTCATCGCCATTAACTTTAATATGCTTACAGAACTCAGCATCGATACCCCATTTTTTCGCCAGCTTGTACATGATAATGTGGTCAGCTTTTGACTCAAATAATGGTTCGATAACTTGTGAGCGCCACTGCAGTGAACGGTTTGAAGCAGAGACTGAACCGTATGTTTCAAACTGAGTTGCAGCAGGTAATAAATACACACCGTCAGTTCGTTCGTGCATGACACCTGCCATCGTTGGGAATGGGTCCACAACAACAACTGTATCCATTTTGTTCAATGCTTCACGCACTTCACGACCACGGGTTTCAGTATTGACTGATTGCCCCCAGAAGAATGACATACGAATATTATCTTTCTGCGCAATCTTAGATTTGTCTTCAAGGACACCATCATGCCAGCGAGAACATGGAATACCCGTTGAAGTCATTGGATCTTGACCTAGACGTTGCTCTTGATCGAAACGGGCTTTAACCCACTCGTAATCCAAGTCCCATACATTACACCAATGTTTCCATGAACCTGTTTTAAGGCCATAGTAACCTGGCAATGTATCAAACAATAAGCCAAAGTCAGTTGCACCTTGAACGTTATCATGGCCACGGAAGATGTTAGTTCCACCACCAGAAACACCCATATTACCAAGGGCTAATTGGAGGATACAGTATGCACGAGTGTTAGCATTACCTATGTGATGCTGAGTCCCACCCATACACCAAACCACAGTACCAGGCTTAGTTTCAGCCAGTAACTTGGCGACACGATGCATCTGCGCTTCAGGCACGCCAGCAACATGTTCAACTTCGGCAGGGGTCCACTTTTTCACTTCCTCACGGATACGTTCCATACCGTATACACGTTGGTCGATGAATGTTTGGTCTTCCCAACCATTTTCAAAAATGTGCCACAACAAACCATAAATGTAAGGAATATCCGTACCAGGACGAATATGCACGAACTCGTCAGACTTAGCTGCAGTTCGAGTGAAACGCGGGTCGACTACGATAATTTTCGCGCCGCGCTCTTTACCTTCAAGGATGTGTTGCATTGAAACCGGATGAGCTTCACAAGGGTTCGAACCGATAAACATCATCGCTTTCGAGCTACGCATGTCGTTAAAAGAGTTTGATTGCGCACCGTAGCCCCAAGTGTTTGCAACACCGGCTACAGTGGTAGAGTGACAAATACGTGCAGAGTGGTCGACATTGTTGGTGCCCCACATTGCTGCCAATTTGCGGTACATATAAGCTTGTTCGTTTGAAAACTTCGCACTACCCATGAAAAATACTGAATCAGGACCAGATTCTTGACGAATATCGAGGGCTTTTTGACCCACTTCTTCAATGGCTTGCTCCCAAGAAAGTTTCTTCCATTTGCCTCCTTCTAGCTTCATTGGGTATTTAAGACGTTTTTCACCATGACCATGTTCACGCAGTGCAGCACCTTTGGCGCAATGGCCACCAGCGTTAAATGGGTGATCAAATGCAGGTTCTTGACCTGTCCATACACCATTTTGCACTTCAGCATAAATACCACAGCCCACTGAGCAGTGAGAACAAATAGTACGTATCACTTCAGTCGGCGCATCGTAAGCAACATCTTTTGCTTCAGCTTTACGCATCATTCCGGCGCCCAGCATTGAAGCGGCAGCAATACCACCTGTAGCAAGGGTTGCAGACTTCAAAAATTGGCGACGATTGAGTCCAAGTGCAGGTTTATCTGCGACTTTGACTGCTTCTGTTTTGCGGGTTAATCGCATCACATATTCTCCTTAAATTACTTGCTACTACGTAATGTGTCGTAATAACTACGTACATGGTCTGTTTCTCTATAACCATCACTTTTACCTACAACGGGTGTAGCTTCTGGTGAGGCGGCAAGAGCTTGTCCGCTAACAGTGGCAACTGCGCCAGCGGCACTGCCGACAGCCAATGCTTTTAGCATTTGACGACGACCCATGTCGGAAGCTTGCTTCTTCATAGTCTCTCCTTAATTTAACGCGTGTTATAAGAGTAAAATTACTCTCTGTTTTTATGGAAGTTGCCTTCCTTTTCAGTCTATGCCACAGAGTCAAACTCTGTGGCATAAATCTTTGCACCAACAGCCTAAAAATTACCTAAGAGGCAAGTTCATTGGTTGATGGTTCAATCTTGTCTGCTTCATCAGCAGCAGTTTTTTCGGCTTCAGAACCTGGGCAATTAACTGGAATATCTAAGCTTAGTTGCTCAAACTCATTGGCTTCAATGATGAAAAATGCTTTTGCTAGCTGCGCCACAGGCACATAAAACGCTGCACTCGGTGTTTTCTCTAAGGTGTCACAAAAGCGCGCAATCCAGCTGCCAATATGGCGCTGATAAAATGCTAATTGACGATAACCTGGCGCCTCTAAAATCAAGGTACCCATCACTTCACATAATGCTGCAACATGATCTTCTGGCTCTTTAACGTCTTCTTCGCGAGCAAAACCTAATTGCATTAAATCTTGGCGTAACAGTGCTAATGGCTTATCCATTAACGAGCCTGTCATAAACCAGCTGCCGTATGGCAATACTTCACCACGGCCAACACCGAAGAAAATATTGAAGTATTCTTCTTCAAGTTGCTCTTGTGTGTACTGGGTCGCAGCTGCCTTTAGCGCCAGCCAAGCCGTGCTCATGTCGTTATCATCTTCAGCTTCTGTTTCTATTTCGATGTCAGCTAAAAATGACAGCAGTTCTTCACTCGGATGGCGACGTAGTAATGCAGCTAATAATTGGTAAATATCTGCCCGTAGCTGATCGTTTTCTGAAATTTCTCTAACTAATTCGGTCATATTGGATCTCTTATCGAAGTTGCTTCTCTGGGTCTTCAAGAATGTCTTCAAACATATCTTTTACGCGGCAATCACCACACATTTTTAGGCGCTCAATATTGGCGTTAAATGCAGAATGTCCACCAATCATATCGATCATTCTATGAACCATCGATTGTGTAGCAAAAGCGGTTCCGCAACGAATACACTCGAACGGAGCCTCTTCTTTTAACGTTTGACGCTGCTGACGTGCTGCTTGGTCCAAATTGATTTGCGGCGTTAAGCTAATCACGTTTTCAGGACAAGAGGTCTCACATAAACCACATTGCACACAGTCTTGCTCTACAAAATGCAGTGACGGTGATTCACCACCATCGGTTAATGCTTGTGTTGGGCAGGTTGCTACACAAGACATACACAAGGTACATTTATCAACTTCGACGCTAACTACACCGTAAGGCACATTACTCATTGCAATGGCACTATCAGTCGCTGCTGCTTGTTCATTTAAATGATCAATTGCAGCGTATAATGTTTCGCGCTTGGTGCTTGGCGTGAACGCAGCAGGTACGATTAATGGCCAATCTAGGCTGATAGCCAGTTTGTCACTCAACGACGTTAGTGTTTGAGTATCAATTAAGCTAATGCGTTGAGGTTGGCCCATTTCATCTAGAATACTATTAGCTAAAATTAGTTCACCATTTAACATTTGCGTTAACGTGGGTGCTGTCGCGTCAGTATTAAGGATCAATACCTGACGTGCGCCCCATGCTAATGCTGACATCCAATGATCAATGCTAGCAACCGTGATTTCTTCCAGCTCAACTGGAATGATGTCACCCACTAGATCTGCGGTAATGTGCTCTGCACCAACGGCACCGTCATGGAATAAGATGACAGGGGCAGCTTGTGCTTGCTCAAGGTAACGACTAACCAGTTTTTGAATATAGCTATGAAGTGCTTGTGGCGTTGGTAAATCAAATGCGATAGCCCCTGTAGGACAAGCATTAGTACAACTACCCGCACCATGACAAAGGTAAGGATCAATTTCGATTTTTTGTTCGATGCTACTAATTGCATCAGCAGGGCAGAAGTTTAAACAGCGATTACAGCCATTCACGCCATTACGGTTATGAGCACAGATATCACTGTTCACCTTCACATAACGTGGCTTATCAAATTCACCAACTAAATCTGGAATTTGCTCCAGCGCATCAGCTAATTTATCTGCATCTTGACCGACATAGAAATAACCTGGTGGTAGCATTTCAAGGTTAAGACATGGCGACATGCTCAGGTCTAAAACCATATCAAAATGCGGCTTACGAATAGCAACAAGACTTAACTCAGTCGCCGCTTGGTTTTCACCCGCGCCTTCATTCTCAACGGTTACCTGAAACTGACCTAAAAAGCCTTTAACAGAAATAAGTTTGTTGTAATAGCTTTCGCTATTTACTGCAGCGTTCATTACCGCTTCAAGATGAGCTTCATCTTGGCTGGTAATGGCTTCATTTGCCAAAATAACCGTATTGGCCATGGTTGACAGTTTATCCGCAGCTAATCGGGCCAAATCTTCTGGGCCGATGACTAACACATTGCCTTCAGTCGTATAACTGACTGTTGGCGGGATCAAGTTTTGGATCACTTGAGTCTGTGCTAATACCTGCTGGCGAACTTGTTTTAGTTCTAGCGGGGTTTGACTATTGCTCACATTGCGTTCCTGAACAGTTTTTTAACGCTTAGGTGATTTATCAGGGCTGCAAATCCATTTTGTATTTAAACATTTATTTAAATACATCAGCTTAAAATGATAAACAAAACACCTTATACGCTAAATAGTGGACTAAAATTTTTAACTACACACTAAGCCTTAGCGCTACTTGAAGCCGTTATAGCTTCTTCATCAACCATTCCCAGAACATCACTCTGGTCTTGGTTGGTATCTAAGTCAGTGGCAGACACGATTTCGCTCTTATCATTTAATACTGGTGAGGCATCAGTTGTATCAACAACTGTGTCATCATCCTCACGAGCAAGTAACTCTTGCTCTTCCGTTTCTTCTTTGTCTTTTACGACGTTACGGAAGACTTTTTTGGCTAATTCAGCCGAAACTTCGGCAGACAATTTAGGTTGATTACTGTAATCAAGGGCGTACTCGAGTAAGCCGTCGATTTCATTGTATTGGGGTTGTTTCCACAGTGCTTTTAACGCTGCTGATTTCGCTTGAGGTGATACATTCGCCCCCATAAACGAAGCAAAACTGCCTCCAACTTCAATTTTTTCGGGATCCGGTAAATCTTCAGCTTCAAGGATCTTCTCAGGCTGAGGCGCTTCTTGTATGGCATCCTCAGTGGAAGAGTCAGCAAGGCTTTCTTCCTCTGCCGCCACACTCTTTTGCTGCAGTTCAGTCTCACGAGCAGCTTCAGCTTCAACTTGCTCACGACGCTCAGTCCAACGAGAGAAAAAACCTTTCGAATTATTGCTCATTAATGTCTCCGAAGGTGATCTGTGCTAGGGCCAGTATCCTTTCGGCGGTTCACATGCTTACGGCGTTTAGCTGATATTTCAACTTCGCCATGACGGGTGATGAAAGCTTCAACCCAACATGCCAGTGCTTCTGGCATTGGGATATTCAGCACTGGGGTTTCAGACTCCAAACAGGCTGCGGCAATATTTTGGTCTGCAGAGATAGCAGCAGGAACCCAAGTGCCATCCGATAACTCATCACAAACGATATATAACATGGTGTTATCCATGTCTAAATTTATCCGGTAACTGCCACGTTCATCTTTATAAAGTTGAAACATTATTAATTTGGCCCCTTCAGGTGCCTCATGAGTCGCAGGAACCATTTGTTCCACTTCCCAAGTGATTGAGGGCCAACGCCCCATCATTTTTTCGACTTTTCTAAGCGAAACATACATAGGCCAAACATTTTCAGTGTGTTGCATACAAGCCTTGCCCTTAAAACATAAATCCACAAGAAATAAATAAAATATATATTAACAACGACTTAAAAGTTGCTCTTGATTATTTTTAGAAGCTAAAAACCACTTTATTTCTCTTAACTAATCAGTACACTGCAAAAATAGTGCCAGATAAATAAGAACA
Organism: Shewanella sp. 10N.286.51.B8; assembly: GCF_041469325.1. NCBI lineage: Bacteria > Pseudomonadati > Pseudomonadota > Gammaproteobacteria > Alteromonadales > Shewanellaceae > Shewanella > Shewanella sp. 10N.286.51.B8. Next base: position 37,237 of record NZ_JBFRKG010000001.1, on the reverse strand, counting down.
AAAAGCTAGATCCAGATCTCCTAATTACCACTAAGAGTAGGACAATTTGTCTATATTGCTAATTATACTAGGACATAAGGCTACGTTAATTAGTCGCTGCTGATTAACATCAGAGTTAGATCACGCATTTACAAACTACATTGCCGCCTCGGGAATAAAAGTTGCTATGCTGATAGTTAATTAGTTTTCATTACCATCCTCACTACCGAGCTAGTTAACTATTTCAGAGGCCACACTTTCAATGACCCAATCAAATGCTAATAAATCGCTAAAACTGGTCAAAACCAATGCTGAAGTTCCCCTTACAATTGCAGTTAAAGCAATTAATGAGCAAGGAGAGAGTGTTGATAAATTCGTGGCCTGTGAAAGACCATTAACGGTATATTTGAACTGGCAACCCATAGTGACCTTAATGACCTTGGGCGCAAAACCTGAGTCATTAGCTTTGGGTTACTTGAAAAATCAGGGCTTTATTAACGATGCCAGCTTACTTGAATCAATTATCGTCGATTGGGATGTTGACTCTGCAGCCATTTTGACTAAAGAGCAAACAGCTGATTTAGATAAACAATTATCTGAAAAAACCGTCACTTCAGGTTGCGGTCAAGGTACTGTTTACGGTGGTTTCATGCAAGGGCTCGATGATATAAAGCTGCCAACGCCCCAATTACAACAATCAACCTTATATAGCCTGCTAAAAAACATTAGTGCTTATAATGAAACCTACAAAAATGCCGGTGCCGTCCATGGTTGCGGCATTTGTAAAGACGACCAAATTTTAGCTTTCATTGAGGATGTTGGCCGCCATAACGCAGTTGATACCCTCGCGGGCGACATGTGGCTTGAAGGTGAAAATGGGCACGATAAGATTTTCTATACCACTGGCCGTTTAACCTCTGAAATGGTGATAAAAATTGCCAAGATGGGTATACCAGTATTGTTATCACGCAGTGGTGTCACTCAGATGGGGTTAGAACTAGCTCAAAAGTTGGGGATCACTATTATTGCCAGAGCCAAGGGGCGTCACTTCTTGGTTTACCACGGCGCAGAAAATATTGAATTTGATGCGATGAAAGTTTAGCGTTACCTATTAACGCAAACAATTGATAACAAGGTGATGACCACCTTGTTATCACTCATCATGTAACCCTATGCTAAATAGCATTATGCCTAAATTTAGCCCACTGCTTTCTTGCCGCTTCGGGCAAATAACTCCAAGCTAAAACCCGGGTAATTTTATTGCCTTGCTTCATTTCAATGGTCTGCACACTATCGGCATGTAACTGTTTTAATAATTGATAACAGGGCTTTAGGTTTTCTGACTTGGACACTAATGAGCTAAACCACAAACATTGTTGCCCAAACTGCTGACTTTCTTTAATCATATTCGTTAAAAATTGCTGCTCACCACCTTCACACCATAACTCAGCTTTTTGCCCACCAAAATTAAGTGCGGCACTACTTGAGCTAACGGCTGGCTTTTGGCTGTGCTTTTTAGCTCTGTTGGCGGCTAAATTGGCATTTTTCTTGGCGCTGCCTTGACTCGCTTCGGCTAATGAGCGATGAAATGGCGGGTTGCACAGAGTAATATCAAAGCGCTCATTATCCCCGATAATTCCGCTAAAAATAGCTTGAGGATTAGTCTGTTGGCGCAGGTCAATTTTCGATGCTAAATCAGGGTTATGGCTAATAATTTCAGCGACATTTGCAATTGAAACTGGGTCAATATCGCTGGCGACAAACTGCCAACCATAGCTTTTAACCCCTAATAATGGATAAATACCATTAGCACCGGTGCCAATATCCAATGCACGGATCTTATTTCCTTTAGGCGCTTTACCATTAACAGCCAGTAAATCAGCAATGTAATGCAAATAATCTACTCGACCTGGTACTGGCGGGCACAAGAACCCTGCCGGAATATCCCACTGCTCAATGTGATAATCAGTCAATAAAATTGCTGCGTTGAGGCTTTTGACCGCTTCAGGATCTGAGAAGTCGATTGAAAGATTACCGTAGGGGTTTGGTCTGACAAAGTGGGACAATTTGGGACACTTTTTTATTAATCCTTCGAAATCATAACCTTGATTATGCTTATTTCGCGGGTGTAGTGTTTTCACTTGAGTATGAGCGACGCCTTTGCTTGCCGCAGATGTTTGCTTGTTCGTTTTGTTGCCAGCTTTACTGTTTTTCATGCAAATGTTCATTAATCATATAGGTATTTAGTAAACAGTAAATTAACCACGGACTGTTCACCCGTTTCAGCTTCTAGCAGTCGATTAACCGTTTCAAAGCACGCACGACGAATATCCTCTCTTCCGGTCAAGGACTTAACCTTGTCTTCAGGCTGATTTCCTAGCACTTCAACGATGGCGGCTCGCAGTAACGGATCATGGTGCTCTATCTGCTGCAATTGTTTAGGATCTTTAACCATTAACTCAACACTGATTTTTACAAAACCGAGTTTTTTGCGGTTAGAGATATAGTTAGTGACAATGTCAGGTTCGAAACCATAGTAAGCAAAGTTCCCAGTGGCTTTGTCATCTGCGCTATGCGCATTGGGGAAAAAAAACAGTGCAACTAACACTGCGAATAGGTACTTTGCCATAGTTAATCAAACTCCATTATTTAAATCTGCCTAATAGCAGCGGCTATCCAGCCATTGCTCTGTCATGATAAACTGCACTCGTTTGAGTATATTGTAACGAGTATTGAATGAACGTGACCAGTCTTAGCTTCCCGTATGGTGAATCAATCCAGTGGTTTTCACCTGATGCAATCAATTCTATGCCGCAATCGGCACTAAAAGAATGGTTACTCGCTACCGGTAGTTTAACCCAAAAGCTTAAAGGCTGTTGCCACGATTTTGAAGTTAAAGTCCTTGGCGAACAACTTACTACACCATTAGCAGGGGAATGCCCGCAGCAAAAGCAGGTTTGGGTAAGAGAAGTACTGCTGTGCCTTGATGGCGAGCCTTGGGTGTTTGCACGCACCTTAATCCCTGAGAACCTAGCCAATGATCAACACAACTTTAAAGCCTTAGGTAAGCGCCCATTGGGTGAACTACTGTTTACCAGTGCTGATATTGTCCCGGGCAAAATAGAGGTCGCTGAATTTGAAAGCTGCACTAAGCTAGCCCAACTGGCAACCCGCCTGTCCCAACCTGTCACCTCTTCACTTTGGGGGCGTCGCCGTTACTTTAACTTAGCCAACCAAGACATTATTGTTAGCGAAATTTTCCTTCCTTATGCGGTTAAGCAAATTAACGCCTTAACACTAAAGCAATCTTGTTAAAGTTAGTCCAACAAAGCCATGCGGTTTACCATACGTTGGCAACATCATGGCTATTTGTAAAGTAACCATAAAGCTTATGGCCTTATGTTTTAGTCGAGAGCCTTACAAGAAGTAAGCTCAGTAGCAACAAATACACCCCAGCTAAACTACCGCCACTACTGCTTTGAGATCCATCGTCGCCAGCAATTGTCTGGTTTTCGCCCATAAACTCTGAAGTAACTACACCATTTAGTTTAAATTCGACTATTGCCCTTGAGCTGTCTGACGATTGCGCCTGCACCTCCATCGTTAAGCCCAGTTCAGGTAACACCATGCCTGATTGCGGTTGCAGGGGCGCTGAGTAATCAGCATTATCATCAAATAAACTAAAGTTACTTAGAGCGCTATCGTTAGCGTAGCTTGACTGAGGATATAAGCTAAAGCTGGCATCACGTACCTGCACACTTGAAGACCCGCCAGTTATTAGACTCTGGTCAGCATCAATAACCCCAATAAAGCCATAACCTTCATGCTCGGCGACATTGTTATCTTCATAGTTGTTATTTTCGAGCCATAATAAAATACCGGGCTCGTAGCCGACACTTTGCAAGCCCGCATCAATACCTTGATGGTTTCTCAGTTGCACAATATAGCGTTGCGGCAAACCGGGTAAGGTATCATCGATCCTTGAAAAACCCACTAAATCAACTTTGCCTTGCTCTTCGGCCCCGTCTTGGTAAATGTTGACGCCTTGCTGATTAATTTCAATTTGGTCAATAACAATACCGTAGTCACCTACAGCTTGATCCGTTACATAGCTCATTTCAACTTGCACACTTTGCCCTGAAAAATCGCTCAAGTCATAAACCAGTTCAACCCAAGCATCTGTTCCTGAAGCGCCAGCTATATCGCTCGATACCCCAGAAATATAGTGCTCTACATTGTTGAACAGAGGGTTACTGGCACTGGTATGGTTGCCGACAATGGCTACGCCATCAATCAACAATTGCATATAGTCATAATCTGTTTCTATGCTCCAATGTGCCTGCATAACAAGCTCAATCTGTGCGTCAGCGGGTAAATCTACCTCGAAACTCAGACTATTGGTAAGTTGATGGCCTTTACCTGAATGGTATTGATAGTCGCCAACTAAAGGTGACTTAAAGGCGAAGGGGGGATTGGGTAATGCGATGGACAATTGATTCACAGCATCAGCATTAACTGCTGCAAAAACCTCAGCAGTCAAACCTTCAGCAGTAATATCGGCCAAGTCGATGGCTTGCTCATTGACCCACTTGCCTTGGTAACGTTGTTGCAGATATGAACGGGCATAAGGACTTAAGCCCGCAGGCTTACTGCCAGCAATATAAGGATTACCCGCTTGCGCTTGACCCACCCAAGTACCACTTGCCATTAACGACCAGTAACCCACTGGCGCGCCATCCCCCAGATTAGTGTCGTATTCATCAGGCAGGCCTAAATCATGACCAAACTCATGGGTAACGACCCCGGTACCTGAGTCGATAGGCTGAATGGTATAGCCATAAACTTTCATTGACGTGCCAGGAAGAGCTTGTCCTTGGCTATTGGCACCAACAAAAAAGCGATGCGACCAAATAGCATCGGTGCCTAACACGCCGCCGCCCGCCTCTTCACCAATACTGGAATGAAATATGACAATGTGGTCTATGATGCCATCAGGCTCATTTTCATTGCCGTTGTTATTAAAATCAAATGGATCTTCACTATCGAATTCAGCTAATTCTGTCGCGCTCATCCCTTTAACGGCCTGAGTAACGGCTTCCATAACCAATTCAGGTACTGCAATATCATTATCACTGAAAACCGAATTATTGGCGCCATAGTAAGCAGCATTGTTACTGGCGGTTACCCAGCCTTTAACCTGACCACGAAAGAAAAAACTCTCACCAGAGGCATGAGCAAAATATTGATAAGCCGTTTGAAGCACCTCACGGTTAGGTCCAGAAAATCCAGATCGAGAAAAAAGCAAATCTTGATAATGTTGTACGGAATAATCGTCATAAAACATTGACGTATCAGACTTGGTTAAACGATTGGCGTTATAGGGTAAATCAGGAAAGTCGACCAATACCGCCAGCACATTCACGGTTTTGGTGACATCCGTGTCAGCCAATGCCGGAGCTGATACTGGTGAGACTTTTATTCGTTGGGATCGATTCTTGGCAGCTATTTGCTTTAGTATTTTGACCTCAGCAGGCAGATAATTATGACTTGCTTTGCGAGTGAACTTCTCTACCGCAGCTTGCTTTGCTGCCTCGCTGGCATCAATTGCCAGCTCACCGCGCTTAATCAACCAGTATTGGATCTGTTGCTGATTCATTACCCCAGCATCTGCTGGAGAAGCGTATTGACTCGGCGCTGCCATGGCGTTTAACGAAAAAAGAGTCATTGCCAATATGGTCATAGCACCAGTAAAGATTTTACTCCATTGAATAGGCATCCTATGCCTCCTTTACTTCCTTTTATTGCACTTTTTAAATGCATTGTTACGCTTGGCGATATAACGACGAACAATCTCTTGTTGCTGTTGTTCACTCATATCTGTCGTTATTTCACCACTTTTGATTAAATTCTGTTTAACGCCGGACATATCTAAAGGAGGAGGTATTGCCCCACATTGAATGGTATTATTTTGATGCGTTAATTGGGTCTGATTAGAGCCGTTTTCGGCGCTATTACTATGGCTACAGCCCCAAATAACCCAGCTAAAAAAGATAGCGAATACAATGCGCATAATGAACGCCCAAACAACGAAGATGAATCAAAGAGTAATATTAAGTAAAGTTGCTAAAACGGCTTTACACAACTTTTTAGAGCGATTTTTATACAACTAAAGAAGTAAAAAATAATCGAAGATAAACTGAAAGGTAGAGAATATTGCGTAGAAAACCAAAAGGCCGCATTAAGCGGCCTTATTGACTATAGCGATGCCTGACATGAGCTGATTAGCCGGCAGTTTTTAAATAGCTCGACACCCCGTCTAAGAACATTTGCACCGAAATCATTACCAGCACCATACCCATTAGACGCTCGACTGCGGTTAAGCCTTTTTCGCCTAATATGCGAGTAAAGACTTTATAGAATAGTAAGATAACTGCGCTCACACCCCAAGCCGCCACTAAGGCAATAGTCCAATCCATCATTCTGCTACTGTCACTGTGCGCCAATAATATTAATGCAGCTAACACTGATGGCCCAGCCATTAACGGTATAGCCATAGGAACAATAAATGGCTCTTCACCGGCGGCTAAACCTACCACGCCGCCCGGTTGTGGGAAAATCATCCTAATGGCAATTAAGAACAAAATAATCCCGCCTGCAATACTCACTGACTCTTGACGCAGGCTAAGAAAATTAAGGATCACCTCGCCGGCAAACAAGAACAGCAACATGATTGCCAGCGCAAACAATAATTCACGAATAAGCACTCGGCGGCGTTTTTTGGGTTCAATATGTCGCAAAATTGAAGCAAAAATAGGCAAGTTGCCCAAAGGGTCCATAATCAGGAAAAGCATGACTGCAGCAGAAAAGATGTCCATTACATTAGTTCTATTAATTATTAACAATGAACTACTATTGTATACTTAATACAGTCATTTGGCAGAAATAACCGTGACTTTCGCTCTATCTTGCAACGCTGAAGGCTATCTTTACCGTGTAAATTGTCATCATGAGTGATAATCAAGCAAAGCAAGTATTAAGTTAATTGAAAGACTGCGATATACTGCGGTGTTTTTTCCGTTTCATTGATTCTTTGGATCCCATGCTCTATCTAGCTGCTAGTTGTATTGCACTTTTATTCGGACCGCTTTTTTATCGCTACTTCTCATCAGGGAGTGGGCTACAAAAAGGCTTAGATGGATTTATCTTCGTCTCATTAGGCGGGTTGGTGCTTATCCATATTTTGCCTGAACTCCTTGAACATGGTGGTTTTATCACTTTGCTGTTCGTGGTGCTTGGCTTATGGGGTCCCACAGCCAGTGAACGGCTTTTCCACCGCTACTCAGATATTACCCATAACGTTACCCTAACTTTAGGGATTGGCGGACTATTGCTGCACACCATTACCGATGGTGGCGCCATGGTTTTAGCCCAACAAGAGGGTAACTCTAGCTTATTAGCGCTGGGAGTGATTATGCATCGCTTACCCGTTGGTGTGGCAATTTGGTGGCTATTAAAACCCCAGGTTGGTACCCGCTGGGCCAGTGCGGTATTAGCTGCGATGATGGTACTCACAGGCTTGGGTTACTTTGCTGGCGAGCAACTACTCGATAGCCTCAGCTTAGATAATACCGTTTATTTACAAGCCTTTGTTACCGGATCAATTTTGCATGTGGTGCTACATCAGCCCCACGGACAACACGAAGAAGATCATCAAGGTCGCTATCAATACCAAGCAGGCATTGGCAGTTTATTGGGGGTCGCATTACTAACTGTATTATTGTTAATGGACAGTGGTGGCCATGCCCACGCACACGCCCATCACAGCCATGGCTCGGATCAGTTTATGTCTTGGTTACTGACCATCTCGCCAATATTAATTGCCAGTTACTTAATTGCCACTGCGCGCTTCAAAGCTGGGTTAACCCCGCAAAACAGTAGCCTCTCCAGTCGCTGGTTACAGCGTCTAGCGGGCCCTGAAGCCTTGCTGATCACCTTGCTATTATTGGGGCCTTGGTTTGCCATATATCAAGCTATTTCATTGTTGGCGATTGGCACGTTACTCAGCTTGGGTAAAGTTGAACTTACCGATCCCCACGAGAATTTACCGCAATCGGCTTGGCGCTTTGGGTTTGCACATTTAGTGGATCGCAGCGCGCCCTGGATTGCCCTTAGCTTAATTTTAGCCAACCTCATTGGTCATCCGTCGGTACATCTTGAGCACCCAGCACTGCAAGTATTAATCTTGTTAGTCGTCTTTCTACCGATGCGTTTTTGTAATTTAGGCGCGGCAGTACTGGCATTATCATTAGCCTATAGCGGCTGGAGCAATGTCGCAGTGGCATTTGCACTTATTGCAGCGCCTGTGCTTAGCCTTAGCCAGTTAAAACTAATGAGCTGGAGCATGCGCTTGTCATTGTCAGCTGTATTAGCCGTCGCGTTGTTATTCGCACACCAGTATCTGGTTGATTGGCACCAGTTACTCACCTTGCCAAATAACGTTAATATTGCGGGATTAGTTGTGGTGGGATTAATCTTTAGTGCTAGCTTACTGCGCTTAGGACCACGTAAGTTCTTAAGTCGCTTAATGATTAAGTTTAGCGGTCATAACCATGATCATAATCACAATCACTCCCATGGACACGCCCATGGTGCTAATACCTCAGATAAATCTGCGGCTGCGCCAACAGAGCATAAACATCACCACTAATTAAGCCGCCGCATTAAGCGAGGGTTACTGTCAGGTTCATGTTATTCAGGCTATGATGTTTTATCATCGACCGAATAACTGAGCCGACTTAACCAAGCCTATGTGTATTTTATTTATCGCGGTAGACATGCATCCCCAATGGCCACTGATTGTGTGCGCTAATCGTGATGAGTTTCATCATCGCGCCACCGATCCAGCCCATTTTTGGCAAACAGTTGCTAACAGCAATTTACCTCAATCTCAGTCGATATTAGCAGGCAAAGACCTACAAGCTGGCGGCACTTGGCTTGGAGTGAATCAACAAGGTCACTTTGCAGGCCTTACCAATATTCGCAATCAACAAGCCGATGGCCTAAGAAGTCGCGGCGAACTGGTGGTTAACGCTCTCGATCTTCGCCAAGATGTCAGCCTTGATTGGCTACGCCAACACAGCGCTAATTACAGTCCGTTTAATCTTGTTTATCAGCAACAGCAGCAACTTTACTGTTTTAATAGCGTCACTGCTGAGAACACGCCATTGACTAAAGGTTTTCATGCTGTGAGTAATGGCGCTATAGATGATGTCTGGCCGAAAATGGCCAAGGGATTACAGGCGTTAGAGCAGCATCTATTAGCTGAAAAGCAGCCCAATATTGAACAAATGTTGGCATTTATGCGTGATGAATCTCAAGCTGAAGATAGCAGCCTACCTAGTACTGGCATTGAAATTGAGTGGGAAAGGCTGTTGTCGTCGATTTTTATTCGCCATCCAGAATATGGCACCCGTTCAACCAGTGTGGTAATGCGAGATAAAAACGGCAACATCGACTTTTATGAAGTGCGTTATGACGGCAAAGCTCGAAACTTAGGGCAACAGCATTTTGTTATAACACCCTAAGTCCGAATTAATATTCGCAGCCAAGCAATTAATCAGATGAATGATCATGGGTTATCACCCACTTATCATCAATACGCTCTATCAGTAGGGTGAACACACCATTAGGTTTGTCTTTTGTACGTTCTAATTGCCAACGACCCACAACCAATGCGGCGTAGTTGCTGAGCATTTTAATCTCTTTCACATTGAACGACAGTTTGCCCATGCGCGCTGAATCAGGATAACTTTTTTTATAGCTAGCAAGAATTACATCCCAACCGTAGCTAAACTTACCATTAGACACAAAACGTAAATTGTCACTTTGCCAATAGCCTTGCATGTAGGCATCAATATCGCCGCTATTCCAGGCTTGTTCTTGCTGTGAAATCACTGCTCTAATTCTATCTGTAGGTATAGCACTATTGGTATTAACTTCGTCTAGTGACACGGATTGTTGTTCAAGTGAGACAACTGCGCTGACGGCATCAGTCTCAGCCTCAACCTCAGCCTCAGCCGGCGCTGAAGTTAAGGTGTCGGTAAAGGCACTAACTAGCTGCTCTGCTGCAATATCTGCTGTATTCGTGGTTTTAGGTGAGCTATCTGAAGGGCTTGGCTCTACCTTTAAATCGGCAACGGGTTCAATCACGCCAACTTCGACCTTGGCAGTTGAAGCAGGTTTTAATGGCACGATTTTTAATTCAGCTTGTTTGAGTGCAACATCTGAGGCGGTTTGAGTCGCTGTTGGTTTATCTTCTGCCGCTAACATAGTAGTAAAACCACCAAAAATAACGGCGAATAAAATAATTATCGGGTGCTTCACACACTCTCCTTAATTTGTACCAAGGTTGAAATTACCCAACACGAGTGCCACAGTAATAACAATGATTTAGTACTTTTGCATTAGATTAATAACCCAGTAAGCATGCTGTGTCGTGTTAATCCCAACTGCAGTTTGGCTTATAAAACATGTTGAGATAAGCGATATCTGTAACATGAGATTCTGTGAAATTAATATATAAATTCATTCTGTTATGGTTAGATTCTAGCGTATCAGAGTGAAATAAACTGGAAAATAGCGCATGTTTAGTAAATTTTGTTTATGGCTATTGGCCATTAATGGCTGGAAATTAGACGGCCAGGTCGCCGCTGATGGACAATTCATTATGGTGGTTGGCCCACATACCAGTAATTGGGACTTTATTGTCGGTATTATCGCCCGCTTTGCTATAGGGGTAAAAATTCACTTTTTAGGCAAACATCAGCTGTTTATTCCCCCTTGGGGTTGGTTTTTTAAAGCCTTAGGCGGCAGCCCTGTGGATCGACGCAAAAACAACAATATGGTCGATGCTGTGGTGCAGCTATTTAATGACGATAACCAATATAAGTTGGCGCTGGCCCCCGAAGGAACCAGAAGCGCGGTTACTCGCTGGAAAACCGGCTTTTATCATATTGCCACTAAAGCCAAGGTGCCGATAATCACCGTGGGATTAGATTTTAAAACCAAGTCTATTGTGATTAATCAACCGCTGCATCCCAGTGGCGATGTTGCCACTGACATGAATCGTATTTTAGATTTTTTCCGTAATATTAACGGTCGCCACCCTAAGGTTATCCCGCACTATATTCCCTCGGATGAGCAGCCAAAAAGCTAGTGTGGCTTGATGCTACGAATATCATCCCCAGTAGGGCTTTGAAAAGCACGTAAACCAAATTCAGGTAAGATGGCAAAGACGTGATCAAAGATATCTGCTTGAATGCCTTCATAAAAGGCCCAGCGGACGTCATTGGTAAACACATATAACTCGATAGGCAGACCTTCTGGCGTTGGCGCAAGTTGGCGCACCATCAGAGTCATGTCTTTGTGTAGCTTATTATTTTGACGTAAATAGGCATCTAAATAAGCTCTAAACGTCCCCACATTGGTTAAGCGTCTGCCATTAACCGGCATATCAATATCACTAACCTGCTCATTGGCATGGGAAATTTCTGAGCATACTTTAGGGAAGTAATCTTTAAGGTAATTCACTTTCGACAACCGAGTAATATCGTCTTCTGTCAGAAAGTGGATACTATTAACATCAAGATTAATTGAACGCTTAATTCGGCGGCCGCCCTTTTCTGACATACCGCGCCAGTTTTTAAAGGCGTCTGATACCAGCGCATAAGCTGGGATCATGGTGATGGTATTGTCCCAGTTACGTACTTTTACGGTATTGAGTGATACCTCATCTACAGCACCATCAGCGCCATATTTGTCCATTTGAATCCAATCGCCTTTACTCACCATACGGTTAGCAGCTAATTGAATCCCAGCAACAAAGCCTAAAATGGTGTCCCTAAACACCAACATCACTAAACCGGTGGCAACACCTAAACCACTTAAAAAGTAAATTGGCGACTCATCTGCAATCACTGATATGCCAATAATAAAACCAACAAAGAATAAAAATAGTTTAAATAGTTGTACGAAGCTTTTAACCGGTAAGCGGCGACTAATCAGCCTGACATCAGCAATTTCATTTACCGCATCTAAACAGGCGTAAATCGCCCGAATAACAAAAATGACCACCAGCACGCTTAGGCCACGGTCAATGACTGAGCCCAGCAACTGTTGATGGGTTAAAATAATCGGGATCAGTAAGTCCAAGGTCATGATTGGCACTAACAAGGACAATTTTTCCAATACGCCATAGCGCATGAAAATATCATCCCAAGTCACGGTCGATTTACGGATCATCGCATTAACCGCTTTTACAAATACCTTTTTGGTAATGTAATAAGCGATAGTTGCCACAATAAAGCTCACCATCAGTAATATTGATGTTGCTACACTGTCAGAGGGCTGACTATTCACCCCAATATCAAGCAACCAACTGGCAATATCATCACGTAACTCGTTATCCACGCATTAATTCCTTACACATTTATACTGATTGAAAGACTAGGTTTACAACATCCAAAGCCATTATAGAGAACAAAGACTTATTGAGAACGATCCAAAATAGCATATTTATCGATTAATTAACCCGCTTTCAATTTGATAACAAGTTCGCCATCAAATCACCACCGCATTCAAACAAGGCGACAGCATACCAAAGTAAACTAATGATATTGGTTGCAAAGTTGAGCACATTAATTGACCTAGAGCTCCCTTCACTTACCATTGGAACATTAAAACGAATTGAGGTTCCTATGAAACACACTTGGCTAGCAGTCATCCTAACACTGAGCATTCTCTCGGTTAGCAGTAACGCCCGCGCAGAAACGGATGAACAAAAGTTTAAGCCTTCGACTGCCTTGTTAGTGGATTTTATCGATAGCCGCGGCGATATGTTTGGTATCACCCTTGCCATGAAACATTTTGACCCTGATTACGCCGACTGGGGCTATTATATTGGTTATGCTTGGGGTGATAAATACGACCTTGATGTACCAGAGCCGGCTGAAGCTTATGCCGAAGAATACATGTGGCGCTTTGGGTTAAGCTATAGCCTAACTGAAAATTTTAATCTCTATGGCGGCGCCACGGTTTTTATAAACGAACAAAACTACACCAACAATATTTCCACCCGCGAAGTTAACGGCAAGCCGCGCTGGGAATCTAACCGCGATAAAGAATGGGGCGCTGAAGTTGGGGTACGCTACACCGTGTTTGATAGCTTTGTCATCGGCGCGGGTTACGACACCAGTGCCGAAGCGGCAATAATCTCCATTGGTTTTACCATGTAAGCATTATCAAAATCGTCATAATAGAAAAAGGACCCGCTGGTCCTTTTTTTGTTTTGAGTCTTTTTGTTCAAGCCTTTTGTTTCAAGCTGCTAACTCGCTACCCCCTAAAAGCTCAGTAACATGCCCGCAGGTAAGTAACCATTGAAGCTGGCGCTATAGAGTAAATCTGTCGCCGCTTCGATATCCGGCGCAAAAAAGCGGTCTTTATCGTAATACGCTACCACTTCACGCAGCTCGGCTTTGGCTTTCACTACCGCATCACTGGGTTGTAATGGAGTGCGAAAATCTAACCCTTGCGCTGCAGCTAATAGCTCAATCGCTAACACCCCACGGGTATTTTCAGACATATCACGCAACCGACGAGCTGCAAAAGTTGCCATAGAGACATGATCTTCCTGATTCGCCGAGGTCGGTAAACTATCCACAGAAGCTGGATGCGCAAAGGTTTTGTTTTCAGATGCTAATGCCGCCGCCGTCACCTGTGCAATCATAAAGCCTGAGTTCACCCCACCATTTTTAACTAAAAACGGCGGTAATTTCGATAAGCTAGAGTCAATCAACAATGCTATGCGGCGCTCGGCAATTGAGCCTAACTCAGCAATAGCAATGGCAAGGTTATCTGCCGCCATCGCCACAGGCTCAGCGTGGAAGTTACCGCCAGAGATAATATCGCCGGTGTCTTGGAATACCAGCGGGTTATCGGTCACGCCATTGGCTTCAACCCCTAACACTTCACCAGCGTGGCGAATTTGCGTTAAACACGCCCCCAACACCTGCGGCTGACAGCGCAAAGAATATGGATCTTGCACTTTTTCACAATCAACATGGCTTTGGCTGATCTCAGACTCATCAGCTAGCAAGTGACGGAAGATAGCCGCTGAATCAATTTGACCTTGTTGGCCACGAGCCGCGTGAATACGGGCATCAAACGGGCTACGACTGCCCATAGCCGCTTCAACACTCATGGCACCAATAACTGAACTTGCAGCAAATAAATCTTCAGCATGGAATAAACCTTCAAGGGCTAGAGCGGTTGACGCTTGGGTGCCATTAAGCAGTGCTAAACCTTCTTTTGCAGCCAGTTCTATTGGTTTAAGCCCTGCAATTTCAAGCCCTTCTGCTGCTGTAATGATTTGACCTTGGTAGCTCATCTCACCTCCTGCCAACATAGGCAAACACATGTGTGATAGCGGCGCTAAATCACCCGATGCGCCCACTGAGCCTTTTTCTGGAATACAGGGATAAACACCGGCATTAACCAACTGAATAAGAAAGTTAATCACTTCTAAGCGAATACCTGAAAAGCCGCGGCTTAATGAGTTAATTTTTAGCACCATCATTAAACGCACTGTGGCATCTTGCATGTATTGGCCTGTGCCCGCAGCGTGTGATAACACGATTGAGCGCTGCAATAACTGCAAATCCTCAGGGGCAATTTTGGTGTTAGCTAATAAGCCAAAGCCAGTATTAATGCCATATACAGTTCGGCCTTCATCTAATACTTGTTGCACTATCGCGGCACTGGTATTAATTTCAGGAATCGCTTCTTCTGCCAAGGTTAGATGAACTGCACCACGGCCAATACGGCGTAATTGCGCTAACGTCAGTGTGCCTGGTTTTAGCAGCAGTTTATAAGGTGTTGCAGTCATTATTTAGCTCCTTGCATTGGCAAATCTAGGCCTTGCTCTTGGGCGCATTGTTGCGCAAGTTCATATCCAGCATCCGCATGGCGCATCACGCCTGTGGCTGGGTCATTCCATAATACTCGGCCTAAACGCACTGCTGCATCATCACTACCATCGGCTACAATCACCACCCCAGAGTGCTGACTAAAGCCCATTCCCACACCACCGCCATGGTGCAATGACACCCAAGTTGCGCCGCTAGCCGTATTAAGTAAGGCATTCATTAATGGCCAATCAGAAACCGCATCTGAGCCATCGAGCATGGATTCGGTCTCACGATTAGGACTGGCAACTGAGCCTGAATCTAAATGATCACGGCCAATGACAATCGGCGCTGATAGCTCGCCCGTTTTAACCATCTCGTTAAACGCTAATGCTAAACGGGCACGGTCTTTTAATCCCACCCAACAAATTCGTGACGGTAAACCTTGGAAGGCGATACGCTCTCGGGCCATATCTAACCAGTTGTGCAAGTGAGGGTTATCAGGAATAAGCTCTTTGACCTTGGCATCAGTTTTATAAATATCTTCAGGATCGCCCGATAATGCCACCCAGCGAAACGGACCAATACCTTCACAAAATAGTGGACGCACATAAGCTGGCACAAAACCGGGGAAATCAAAGGCGTTTTCAACCCCTTCTTCGAAGGCCATTTGACGAATGTTATTACCATAATCTGTTGTGGCCGCCCCTGCCGCTTGCAGCGCCAGCATTGCTCTAACTTGCACCGCCATTGACTGCTTAGCCGCTTTAACCACTGCCGCTTCGTCAGTTTTACGCATTTCGACAGCTTGCTCTAATGTCCAACCTTGGGGTAAATAACCATTGAGTGGATCATGGGCAGAAGTCTGATCCGTCACCACATCAGGGGTAATACCACGCTCAACTAACTCAGCAAAAATATCAGCAGCATTACCCAGCAAACCAACGGATACCGGCTTACCAGAGGCATTAGCCTCATCAATCATGGCTAATGCTTGATCAAGATTAGTGGCTTTCTTATCGACATATTGAGTCCGCAGACGAAAATCAATACGGGTTTCATCTACTTCACAGGTTAATACTGAATAACCCGCCATAGTGCCGGCTAAAGGCTGCGCGCCGCCCATGCCGCCAAGGCCACCAGTTAAAATCCACTTACCCGCAGATGAGCCACCAAAGTGCTGCTTGGCCATGGCGACAAAGGTTTCATAAGTCCCCTGAACAATGCCTTGGGAGCCAATATAAATCCACGAACCGGCGGTCATTTGGCCGTACATAGCCAAACCTTTTTTATCCAGCTCGTTAAAGTGTTCCCAGTTAGCCCAATGTGGCACTAGGTTGGAGTTAGCAATAATCACCCGCGGCGCATTACTGTGCGTTTTGAAAACCCCCACAGGTTTACCTGACTGCACCATCAAGGTTTCATCATCTTCTAGACGTTGCAGTACTTCAATTATTTTGTCGTAACACTGCCAATCACGGGCTGCGCGGCCAATACCGCCATAAACCACTAAATCTTCAGGGCGCTCGGCTACATCAGGATGCAGGTTATTCATCAGCATGCGCATTGGCGCTTCTGTCATCCAGCTTTTACAACTCAATTTACTGCCATGAGGGGCAATAATTCGGCGGCTAGGGTCGTGTCTTTTACTAATGGTGTTATCCATATTTTCCTCTTCAACTAACTAGGTCAGTTTGGTTGTTATGATATTTATGCTGCTGTTGTCGCAGCTATTTTTACTTTTAAATAGTGTTTAGTTACGATTCGCCCACAAGTAGCTAACCGTTAAAGGTTAAATGACCACCTAAGCTAAACTTGCTGCCGGGATGGACTAGACGGGCAAAACTGACTACGCCTTTACTAGACCAAGTGCGGCGTAAAATTTGTAAGCAAGGCTCTGATGGCTCAATCGCCAATAATTGCTGCATTTGTTCGCTGGCAATGATGGCTTCGATGCGATGACGGGCTTCGGTTAAAGGCGCCACCTTGGATAAATATTCATGGGGAGTTAATTGGGTAAAGTCTTGCTGTAAGTAGTCTGGCACTAATTCTGGATTAACAAAGCGCTCTTCGACCTGTAATGGCGCATCTTGCTCGCAGTGCACCAATACCGAGTAATACACAAGGTCACCAATCTCTAATCCCAAGGCCACCGCAACGGGCCTTGTGGCAGCAATTTGGGTTAACTTAAGCTGCTTAACACTGTAGCCATGACCACGGTCTTTAATTTCATCGGCAATGTTTCGAATGGCCAATAATGATGACTGCGATTTAATCCCCGCGACAAAGGTGCCGATACCTTGGGTGCGCTCTAACACCCCTGCGTCCACCAGCTCAGTCAATGCTCTTCTTGCTGTCATGCGACTACAAGAGAACAACTCAGCAAGTTGATTTTCTGATGGCACTTGATCATTTTCTTGCCACTCACCCGCTTCGATACGAGCCAGAATGGATTGCTTTATTTGTGCAAATTTAGCCAACACGGATTTCGCCCAGCCCTTGATGTGATTAAAAACCTACCAACAACCTTACCTTGTATATACAAGTTAAAACAAGTACTGTTTTGTGATAAAGTCTAAAAAATGAGTATTTTCAGGAGCGGTTATGTCGTGGGATCATGTGTGGATTGATGTCAATATTGCAACAATGGATCCAAGCAGTTCAGTCGCTTATGGCGCAATAACCGATGCCGCCATTGCAGTAAAAGACGGTAAAATTGCTTGGATGGGCCCGCGTAAAGAAATGCCTGAATTTGATGTATTTGAAATGCCCATCTATCGCGGCAAAGGCGGCTGGATCACCCCAGGGCTGATTGATGCCCACACCCATTTAATTTTTGCTGGCAATCGCGCTAACGAATTTGAAATGCGCCTCAAAGGCGCCAGCTATGAAGATATCGCCCGCGCTGGCGGTGGGATTATTTCAACCGTAAAAGCGTGTCGTGAAGCTGACGAAGCCGAGCTATTTGAACTTGGCAGACAAAGATTAAACGCCTTAGCCAAAGAAGGCGTCACCACGGTCGAGATTAAATCAGGCTATGGTTTGGATACCCAAACCGAAGTCAAAATCCTTAAAGTGGCCCGCGAACTTGGCCGTAATCATCATGTTGATGTTAAAACCACTTTCTTAGGCGCTCATGCGATACCTGAGGAATATAAAGACACTGCAAACAGCACCGCACGAAGTGATGCCTATATTGATATGGTGATTAACGACATGCTGCCTGCGGTTATCGAGCAAAACCTTGCCGATGCAGTGGATGTTTTTTGTGAAAACATTGCCTTTAACCTTGAGCAAACCGAGCGAGTATTAACCGCCGCCAAACAGGCCGGTTTAGATATCAAACTCCACGCTGAGCAGTTATCTAACTTAGGCGGCTCCGCTATGGCGGCAAGAATGGGGGCTAAATCAGTCGATCATATTGAATACCTTGATGAAGCAGGGGTTATCGCGCTCAGTGAACATGGTACCTGCGCAACCTTGTTACCCGGCGCGTATTACTTTTTACGTGAAACCCAAATGCCGCCAATAGATCTGTTACGCAAACATAATGTACCTATGGTGGTCGCCAGTGATTTTAATCCGGGCTCATCGCCGATTTGCTCAACCTTATTAATGCTCAACATGGTCTGCACCTTATTTAAGCTGACTCCAGAGGAAGCCTTAAAAGGCGTGACCATTAATGCCGCCAAAGCTTTAGGTATTGAAGCCAATGTCGGCAGTTTAGCCGCCGGCATGACAGCTGATTTCTGCTTATGGGATATCAGCACTCCAGCGCAACTGGCCTACTCTTATGGGGTGAATCCTTGTAAGGATGTGGTTAAAAACGGCGTGTTAGTGCATCAATAAAGCCTTGCTTTAACTTGCGACTATTGAGTCAGCTCAATCTCGACCCGCCGCGAGTATTTCCTTTGACTCAAGCGTAACAACAAAAAAGTGCTTAACCTTTTCGGGCTAAGCACTTTTTAATCACTGCAAACAAGGTTCAAATTTAAACGATTTTGATTAAACCAATAACCTTAATCAGTTGGGTGACGTTTGCCCTTTTTATTCTTCATTGGGTCGCCGTCATAACCTAATGCTTGCCAATCAAGGCGCTGACCTTTGTTATGGCAATCGCTACATTGTAGGGCTTGCTCTTTAGGTGAAACCATGTGATTGATACGCCACCACATTTCAGTTTCCACAAAGCCATGTTCACCGCTATAACTGAGGCCTTTGTCTTTCATGGTGGTATTAGCTTCCATGCCAAGTTTTGATGCTAAGTCCCAATCGAACTTGTCCCAATAGCCATTTTTACCAAACACTTTAGGGGTAATTAAAATATTCAATTTGCTGTCGAATATCTGTTTACCAGTATGGACTTTAAACGGGTAGATTTTGGCTTTGCTGTCATTGATATCACCCAAAGGATAAGTGAGTTTTATCACCTGAGCTGGATCAATTTTATCACCCGCCATATAGGCATCAGCTTTACCGTTAAACCAAGCATATTGCGGCGGCACCATTTTTTGCCATTCAAAACTCCCTTTCTTATTCATAAAGGTTTTTTTGCCGTTTTTGTCTTTGGTTTCAGTTAACTCTTGCCCTGCTGTTGACCAGTCCCAGCGCATTTTTGTTGGCTCATTACGAGCAAAAAATGGGATGTGACAGGTTTGACAGGCGACCGCAGCAGTATGAGTATTAAGCTTTTTATTGTCATGGGGTGCACTGTCATGGCAGTTTTCACAACCAATGGGATTTTCTCCCCCTGGTGACACGCCCATGGCATTGCCAGAGATTTGATGACTTGCTGTGGTATGACAGGTTTGGCATTGGAAGTCATTGCCGTCAGTGTCCATATGCACATCGGTATCTTTTTCAGGATATGACATGGAAGAGTCTAAATCCCCATGCTTCACCGCGTCACCACCGCCACCATAAAAATGGCAAGTACCGCAGTTATCTCGAACCGGTTGACCGACATTTTGTGCTACCCGCTCAAGATTCACTTTCGCCATCGCTTCACCCGCGCCAGCAGGCTCTTTGATGTAAGTTCCTGTGGTGTCATGGCACACTAAACAATCCACTTTAGTCATATCAGTAAAGTCAAAGCTGTTGTCTTTCCAGCCATAACCCGCATGACAACTGGTGCAGCGCGGCTCGTTACCACTAATGGAGACGCAAAAATTATTGATACTATTTTTTTTACCGCGCTTCACAGTGCGGCCTGGTAATTCTTGCTCTAACTCCCAAGTCCAATGGGAAGACTTCATAAACTCTTTCGCATGGTCTTCATGGCATTCAATACATTGCTCAGTGACGTCTGAGCCTTGGGTAAACGGCCCCTCAATCACTTCTTTATGATCAAATTCTGCATAGGCCATCTGACTGCAAAAGGCTAATGCGACTACTAATTTCATGGTTTTCATATAAGGCTCCTAGCCCCTGCCACGCAGGGGCACCATGTTTAGAAATTAACTGTTAATGATGCATTTACATCATAAGCAGTATCAACAACAGGCAACATGGAATAGGCAGAGCCTGCAATCACATCATCAATTTTTTGCGGTGCGCCCACTGGAGTGCCACTACCGGTATATTCATAGTCGTAATACAGCCCTGCGACCTTGATAAACATTTTAGGATTGATATCAAAGATGTAATAGGCTTCAGCAACATGGCCACGAGTCGCTAATTTGCTGCCAATTGGGTCATCTTGAGCTTGGGTGAACGGCGTCCAGAATTCAGAGCCATAGTTATATTCAAGGCCAAATTTACCCATTGGTGCAGGCATTTGGAAACCAACATAAATACCATAGCCGTCTTTTGTTGAGGCATCATCAGCAACCGTTGGCATCATAATGATTTCAGTACCAGTGCTGTTAAGCTGCGCTTCAAAAACGGCATCAGATAACATGCCACCAAACATACCGCTGTTGCCATTTGGCTCAGCGCGAGTCCAGCCTAATGAAGCAAAGGCTTTAAAGTCTTCATCACTTTCATAGGCATAACCCAAACCACCTAAGTACATATCACCAATCACGCCACTGGGTTGTACGCGGGTGACAAAGTTAAAGTTGTCGAACTTTTGCATATCTTGATACATGGTTGGCGCAAATATACCTGCCAACTGAGTTGGAAATGCCATGGTGCCTTTGAAGCCATCATTAACATCTTTGGCGCCAAATAAGGTTAACTGTAAGAAGTGGTTACCATCGTTAATGGCATCAATATTAAAGCCGCCTAAATGGGTATCTTTGGTGACGATATCGCCAAACATTTCGCCATTGCCCCACTGAGACTCAAAACCTTGGCCATAGCAAAAGCGCACCACTTGGCCATCAATACCAGTAATTTCACCGAGTTTGTAACCTAAAGTGGCGCCGTCAAAGTTAAAGTTAACTAAATGACCAGATGGGGTACCGCCACGCATTTCGTTTTCACGGTAATGACTTGGTGGGCCGTAAGTTGATGGACGACGACCAATTGACAGGTAAGTTTGACTGCCACCTATATTACGCCAGTCAAAATAGGCTCTTTCCACTCTGAGCCAATCACCACTGGTATTGCCACTACTGGTGCCATCCATGGTGAATGAGCGCCATGAATCAAACACTTGTGTGCCAGTTGAATCGCCCCAGTTTTTATACATAGATAAACGACCCGCAAAGCTGACGTTATCCCACACTTTAGCTTTCATATTTAAGCGTAAACGAGTGGTATAAAGTAAGTCATTGTCGATGTCTTGAACTGTTTTAGGCGCGAGTACATAGGGCATAACACCTTGTAATTGGCCACTTTGAAATGCTTGAGCTAAAGCAGGATTGGTCGCCATCATTTGCCCAAGTGGTGAGTCAGCGCTAGTAGGGTCGCCAAATGCTCCTGACATGGCTTTGGCGCCAAAATCTGAAAAATTAACATTAATGGCAGGATTCCAAGTCACATCTTGATAGTGCAATGAATGCACTTTGGTTCTAAAGTCACCTGTGATAGTTAATCTATCTAAGGCGCTATGGCGCTCAGTTTTATCCACCCGTGAATTAAGATCGTCAAGCTCTTCGGTTATTTCGGTTAATTGCTGTTTTAGCTCTGCCATTTTTTGAGCATCATCATTGGCTGATGACGGTGCTGCGGCCATGGCCGCACCACTAAACGCTAATGCATTGGCAACGAGTATTGATATTAAGGTACGCATAATTTGGCTTCCTTTTATTTTGACTAAACCATCCAAATACATAGGTTTAGGCTAAATTTTGGCTGCAGAAATCCCTGAGCGATAAACTCAATTTTTCTGCTTTTTATCTGGATTAACTGATGGTGTTGCTGGCTTATTCTGACTTTTGCATTAAGTCTAAGCCGCCATCAGGACGCACGATTTCCGCTAGCCGCAGGTTTGTGGCTGATCAGAGTCCGCTGCGTGGTCATATAAAAACTGCTGAATATCTTTCAGATCTTTTTCTGATAGGGCTTTGAATACTTCAGGCTTAGCCTTATGTTGATCGCGCTTGAAAAATCTGTCCCACTGGCTCATGGTTTTTGCCATTGGGGTTAACTCAGGGCCTTCGGTGCCGACACTATGGCAAGCTTTACATTGTTTTTTATACAGATGTTTACCCTTTTTAGGGTTGCCGCCATCAGCTGCAAAACTGCCGCCAATCATGCACATTGCCACTAAGGCTACTGTCATCGCTATTTTTTTGTTCATCATTACTACCTCATCAATTTTTCTTTAGTTCTTTTTATCAATCAAGACAAACCAAATCTTTAATGCCTTGTTAAAGATGTTACTTAAAATAGGTAGACATTAATTTGACCTTGATCATATTCATGAGATAAATCTAATTGATAAAAATATAATTGAATAAAATCTAATTGAGCGAGTAATAACAATACTGATTTTTATACTTTTTAAGTATTAGTAAGTTGTGAAAAACTTAGCTAGGGGTGAATGAGTACAGCAGTGAAATAAAATGACGCAAGCTATAACCCGAAAATCAACCACAAAAAAAGTCGCCAATAAGGCGACTTCTTCAGCGTATTAGTTACAGTAAGGTTAATCGTCGCTAAGTTCGTTTATCGGTAACCAGTTCACTTTAACCCCAGCTTGTAAAAACATATCTTGGCTAATTTTAATCTTGTCGCCCCAGCGAGACAAAAAGTCTGTGCTTTGCTCAGGGCAGAACACCCCGGTTATCCCGGTTTGGATAATCTTGGCAGCACAGTTAGGGCAAGGAAAATGGGTCACCCAAATATCACAACCATCTAAATCTCGCTTAGCAAATAAAATGGCATTTTCTTCCGCATGCAGGGTTTTAAGTAGCTTCATATCACGGTCATCGGTTTCTGCACTGTCAGAAATACCATGGGGATAACCATTAAAGCCAACAGACACTATACGGTTATGCTTGGTGATCACCGCGCCCACTTGGGTAGAGGGATCTTTACTCCAAGAGCCTACCAGTTCTGCCATTTGGAAAAATCGTTTTGCCCATTTTGAGATCATAGTAATAGCCTTTTAAGGTGATGATGTTTTTAGCTAAGTAAC
Organism: Shewanella sp. 10N.286.51.B8; assembly: GCF_041469325.1. Lineage (NCBI taxonomy): Bacteria > Pseudomonadati > Pseudomonadota > Gammaproteobacteria > Alteromonadales > Shewanellaceae > Shewanella > Shewanella sp. 10N.286.51.B8. Next base: position 13,771 of record NZ_JBFRKG010000001.1, on the reverse strand, counting down.
TGAATTCATCATACCTAATGTTGTTAACATTCTCACCTTTTCTACAGTAAGATTGTTGAATATTGGCTGTTTTCATCTGCGTAGCTAGCAAAAATATAAATACTGCCGACTGATTTGTGCGTTACTGCGCCACAAGTTGTTATTTGGACTAGCCAATAGCCCCAATAAAGCTTAGGATCTTCAGCAGGCAAACTTAAGGATTGGAGTACATATTCATTATGGGTATTAGAGCGATTATCGTAGATACAGCGGGCACCACCACTGATCTAGATTTTATTCAAGATGTACTATTTCCTTATTCAAAAAAGGCTATGGGTGATTTTCTAGCGCAAAATCAACATAACCCGCTAGTTGAATACTGTATCAGTGATGTACGCGACTTAGCATTAGAAGCGGATGCGTCAATTGAACGCGTTACTGAAATCCTCTCTCAATGGATTGATGAAGACCGCAAAGCTACGCCATTAAAAACCTTACAAGGGTTAATTTGGAAGCAAGGTTATGCCGCTAACGAGTTTACAGGCCATATCTATCCAGATTTTATTGATGCCATGCCAGGCTTAGAAGCGAGCAATATTCGTCTTTATAGCTTTTCGTCAGGCTCTGCTGAAGCGCAAAAACTATTATTTAGCCACAGCGATGCGGGTGATTTAACCCCTAAATTTAGTGGCCATTTTGATACCCGTACCGGTAACAAATTAGATAAGCAGGCCTACTGCAATATCTTAAATACCATCAGCTTGAGCCCTAAGCAGGTATTGTTTATCTCTGATGTGGTAGAAGAGCTAAAAGCCGCTGAAGCAGCAGGTCTACATACCCGCCATATGGTGCGTTTTGAAAACCAAAAAACGGCTAAGTTTGCGCAAATCAAAAGCTTTGCTGAGTTAACCATTGATTAAGCATGATTAACGACCATAAAAAACGACCTTGATGGTCGTTTTTTATGGCTTACGTCTTACAAAATAAGCTATCTAAAACCAGTCTTCAAATTTGCAAAACCACTTATTGGGCCGAATAATAAGACGCTGGAAACGCAGGAGAAATACACTGCTTAACTGTAAATGTGTAGCCGTATTTACCTTTCTCTTTATCAGCGCTAATCTCTAAAATTTCATAGTCATTAAGCTCAACCACTTTACTGTCTTTAATGTGCTCACAACGAGAAAATTGGTCAGCTTCAAAATAATACACAAAGCCTGCTACCATGCTTCTTACCAACACTCGGTAAGCTTCACGCACTAAGTCATAACGGCGCTCAGTATTTTCATCGCTAAAGTTAATATTAAATGAATCAGCGGCCTCAATATCTTCGGTTGATTGTTCAGAGGTAGGCTCTGCTAAATCTGCAGTAATATCCGCTGGCGCTAAATTACCCTGGTTAATTTCAGCGATAGAATTACCCGTCATATCTTTAACCAGCTGTTCAAGCTCTTGGGGGATTTTCTCTTCAGCGATTGGCTTTGCAGGAATTGGCTCTTGCGTTGTAGGCTCTGGCGCTTTAACAACATTTCTTCCCTGCACACTGGCTTCTTCTTTTAATAAGCTCGCCATTCTGGCCTTGGGGTCAATGCTATCAAAACTGTGTTCAAAATCTCCCAGTAGCAAGATATTGGTCAGCACGATATAAGCCAGGATCACCCGTAACAAAATAGTCCGTTTACGGTAATGCTCGCTGTTGGTAAAGCTAATCGCTTTCACACCAACCAATTTAAAAAATGGTCGAAATACAAAATATAGTGGGATAGCAAACTGAAGCAGCATTAAAGCGATGCCACTGATCACCACAAACCACACAGGCATATACAGCAGCACCACTAAATTGTGGGTATAAGCTAAGTGCTGAGCCGAAATACCGGTGACTTCATTCACCACGGTACCAGCCCATACTAGTGAAAAGTTAGCTATCACCGCATAAAATAATAATAAAAAGGCTTTGCCGGCCAAACTATGCCAGGTTTTAGTAAATAGTGGCCAAAACTCGACCATCATCGCAATCATGGCAATGATAGCCACTAAGGTGAAACCATCAAAAACCAGCATCAGCAGAAACGCAATAAAGTATAGCTTTTGCGCCACGGTGAGCTTGCCGATAACGGTTTTAAAGTAGGTGAGAATAGCGCCTGGCAAGGCGCGCCAACTATTTATGGGTTCGCTGATTAGCTGCTGCAAGCGAGCATAGTTTAAGGATTTCAAGTTCTGCGCGTTCCCTAGCAATGACATCATTATTAATCATCAAAGCATATTGGCAAATCGATAGCAAAGAATTAGCCGAGGTTGTTGAATTTGTTAGCGACTGATATGCTGCACAAAATTCAAACAAACGTTTAAATGAAGTGGTGTTATGGAACAGTTTATCGCGCAAAACTCAATTATTACTGAAATCCCTGTGGCATGGGGAGAAATGGATGCTCTTAATCACGTCAATAATGCGGTGTATTTTCGCTATTTTGAAACCGCAAGAATTGATTTTTTCAGTCAAATAAACATGATGGATGAATTGAAAAAAACCTCGGTGGGCCCAGTGCTTAGTGAAACTCAAGCGAAATTTAAGCGCCCAGTGACCTTTCCTGACACGCTACTGGTTGGCATCACTATCAGCGATATTAAACAAGACCGCTTTATGATGCATTACCGTGTTTTTAGTAAAGCCCAACAAGCGATTACCACTACAGGCAGCGCAAAAGTGGTGATGTTTAACTTTAAAACTGGCCAAAAAGCCACTCTGACTGCTGAATTATTAGCAGCATTAGAGCAGCATGGCGAATAGCTTATAAGCTAGATTACTCTGCAGGGCCAGTTAGTTGCGCTAGTTGGCTTTTTACTGCATCAGTTAACGGCTTACTCTTTTCTGCTTGATAATCGTAATGCACCATAGTGGTTTTGGCCTCTGCTGTTTGGCGACCATTTTGCCAACAGCTTTGAGCTATTTCAAAACTGCTGTTACCCACTCGGCTCACATAGGTTTTTACCGTTACTTCAGCACCATAAAAAGTCGGTGCGTTAAAAGCTATCGTAAAACCAGCAATAATCATGTTCCATTTCGACAAATCTTGGCCGGGATTCACAATCTCAAAAATCGGCTCACGCGCCGCTTCAAACCACACTGGGATCACTGTGTTATTGATATGGCCTAAGGCATCGGTTTCGCAAAAACGTGGCGTAAGATTCAGGGTAAATTGAGTATCAGACACAGGTAAGTCCTTTTATTATTATTGTTTTTAAGCTGTTATAACCAGCGGATTTAAACTCGGCAGCCGATAGCTTAAGCGACCTTCGTGTTTGAGTCACCTATAAATAATGGCCACAAAAAAAAGGGAGCTATCAGCTCCCTTTTGAAATAAATGTAAACCAGTAACTTATTCGTACTGCCGTACTGATTTAATCCGTACTAGCGAGCGTACATCGCATTAATTTCACGGTCATATTTAGTATAAATATTCTTACGACGCAACTTCATGGTTGGGGTGATTAACCCTGACTCAGTCGAGAATGCTTCCGGTAGTAAGGTGAATTTTTTAATTTTTTCAAACCCAGCCAATTCATGTTGTAGCTCTTTTAAACTTTGCTCAAAATGCTCAATCACATGAGAGTGACGCAGTAATTCCAGCGGCGACTCGTAAGTAATGCCTTTTTCTTTAGCCCACGCATCTAACGACTCAAATGCAGGTACGATCAAAGCAGAAACATAGTTGCGCGCATCTGCGACAATAGCCACTTGCTCGATGAACGGACAACAGCTGACCTTACCTTCAACCCGTTGCGGCGCAATATACTTACCGTTTGAGGTTTTCATTAACTCTTTAATGCGATCGGTAATATATAAGTTACCTTCAGCATCTAGCATGCCGGCATCACCGGTTTTTAACCAACCATCTTCAAAAGCTTCTGCGGTATCTTGTGGGCGATTATAATAACCACGCATTACCGTCTCACCGCGAATTAGAATTTCGTTGTTATCGCCAATTTTAACTTCCATTGCATGTAATGGCTTGCCGTTTGACCCCGATACTCGGTTATCTAACGTATTACAGGTTACTGTAGCGCAGGTTTCTGTCATGCCATAACCACATAAAATAGGTACGCCAATGCTATGGAAAAAACCGCCGACATTAACATCTAATGCAGCGCCGCCCACAGGCATAAATTTAAGGCGTCCGCCCAGTACATTCTGTAATTTACTAAAGACTAATTTATTTGCTAACTTCCACTGTACTGATAAAGCAAAACTGGCACGCTTACGGCCTTGGCTTACTTCAAACTGACGCGCACCCACACCGATTGCCCAGTTAAACAGCTTTTGACGGATTGCCGGGGCGCTATTCACCTTGTCATGAACTGCGCTATACACTTTTTCTAAAAAGCGTGGCACCACACATAAAGTATGAGGCCTAACCGCAGCAATGGCTTCTTTAACGCGGTTGGTGTCATTTAGATATACATTATGACCGCCGCGGCAAAGTACGTAGAAGGTCCAACCACGCTCAAATACATGGCTTAATGGTAAAAAGGCTAACGATACATCACCTGATTTAAAGGCGATTTCAGCATCATGCTGCTCAACCATAGAAGCGATATTACGGTAATCCAGCATCACACCTTTTGGGTCACCTGTGGTGCCTGAGGTATAAATAAGGGTCAGTAAATCATCAAGGCTGGTTTGTGATAAACGAGACTCTAGCTCGGTTGCACTTGCTGGCGAGGTCTCAGAAATTAATAAGTCATCAAAATGAAAATGCTCATCTGATACTAATGCGACTTGACTGTCGAATACAATCACGTGCTCTACACTTGGGCATTGAGCTTGAATTTTACGAGCGGTGACATACTGGCTTTCATCACCAGCGAAAATAACTTTAGCGCGAGCATCGTTAACGATAAACACCGCTTGTTCCATTGTACTTGTTGGGTATACAGGTACGACAACAGTACGGGCTTTTAATGCGCCGATATCAGCACAGCTCCACTGGGGGCTGTTTTGCGCCACAATGACAACTTTGTCCTGGGCTTTTAGTCCAAAGTCGATCAACAGTTGTGCGACTTTGTTGGTAATAGTATCAAACTGGCTCCAAGAAACTTTATTCCATGGAGCGGCCATCTCAAATCCTTCGAGGGCGATTTTATCTTTTAATGCTTGGCTTTGCTGCTGTAGCAGTCTTACTAAGTGAAATTTTTCAAGAGACATTACTAACCACCTTTAAGCTTACAAGTGTTCCGCTTTTGCGGGCATTCTACTGCAAGCCATCAGGAATAATAAGCGTTTTTAGTCTAAATTAAGCGCAATTCACAGTTTTAGGTCGATTTTTACATTTGCGCAACAGGTTTTTCCCATAACTTGTCTTTGTTGATAACCAGCAAAATAGCCATTAACACCAGTAACTCGATGTCACCGCAATAATATATTGCCTCAATCTCGCCCTGCTCTGGTAACTGCAACAAGACACTCGCTAACCATATAAGCTGTATGAGCATGATAATTAGCGACTGGCTGTGGTTTACTATATTGATCAACTTATCTAACAATTGTCATCGGACAATGTAGCCTTACAACTTGCGATATTGTGGCTTTAAAGCGACTACCAGCAAAAAAGTAACCTCATTATTCGCGTTATAGTCATTAACAAGCGCTGTTGAGGCTTACAAAATGGACCCGCTAAACCCTGTTTCGCGCTAAAATTTGGCAATACAAATACACTTGAAGTACATAGACAATACTGAACACGTGTTCGATAAATTAGTGAACACACCGCCAGTAGCTAACAGGTGATTAAGTCATAATGCTCAAATAACCTTAATTGACAGCTTCATAGTGAGCTTATAAATAAGTACACTCTAAGTAATTGACAGCAATGTTATTTAGAATCAATTTAAGAATTTACAACATGACTGCTATCGCAGTGCGAGTTAAAGCTACAAGTTAGAGATTTTCAGCATTTATTAAAGCTAAAAATTGCCGTCGGATTAACTGTGAGGTCCTTTGCCAGCCTCCTTAACGACGGTCGCACTTAAGCAAGCAGTCATGATTTATCCATAATCATCATGAAATGCAAAAAGGAAAGATGTCATGAACATCAACCAACTAATGTCACAAGGAGAGTCAGACATGGTTAACCAACCAATAAAGGTGGGCAGCAAAAAGCGTTCGTCTTTATTACTTTCGGCGCTAAGCATCAGTATTGGTCTAAGCGTTGCTATGAGCATCTGTAGCTTGGGGCTTAGTAGCGCCGCTTTGGCTGATGCTAGTCAAAACAAGATTGCAGTAAGTAACAGCGACATCTTATCTAGCTGCTACCTCGATGGTTTATCAGAGCAAATGCAATGTGGCTCACTTGAGCTTGCTGAAAACCCAGCCAAACCTGATGGCAAACAAATTGCGGTTCATTACGCAGTATTGCCAGCCATCAAGCCCAGCTTTAAAAAACAAGCCATGCTCGCCATTGCAGGCGGCCCTGGTCAATCGGCCATTGAAAATGCCGCGGGCTTTGATCGCATGTTAGCCAAAGTACGCCAAGATAGGGATATATTACTGATAGATCAGCGCGGCACGGGCCAATCAAACCTGCTGGCTTGTGATGATGACAATATGTCGATGCTATCTTTTAATGATGACGATATTGATATCACCAAAGACACCCAAGAATGCCTTGATAACCTTGATGCCGATGTCAGCCAATATGGCAGCTTAACTGCACTAACCGATTTTGAAGCCGTGCGTCAGCATTTAGGTTATGAAAAACTGCACCTTTATGGTGTATCTTACGGTACCCGCATGGCGCAGCTTTATATGCGTGAATACCCGCAAGCCATAGCCACAGTAACCTTAGATGGCGTTGTGCCAATGCAGCAAAGTGTTATTGCCATTGGCAGCGCTATTGACCGTGGCTATGATTTATTATTTAAAGATTGCCAGCAAAACGCCCAATGTCAGCAGCAATTCCCTGAGTTAAAGCAAGAATTTGAACAGATGGACTCAGCCTTAGCCAAGGCGCCTATCATTACCCAAACCCGCGATCCACAAACCGATAAGCTTGCCAGCTTTACCCTCACTCGTGGTAAATATAATGGCGCCATCAGAATGGCGTTATATATGCCCAATATTCGCGCCTTAATCCCCCATGCTATTCATCAAGCGGCATTAGGGAATTACCAACCAATACTTGGTATTTACACCCTGACAGCTGATAGCACAGGTATCGCCATGGGCATGCATGCCTCGGTTGTGTGTGGTGAAGATATTCACCGCATTACCGATGATATACGCCAGCAAGCGCAAAACTCTTATATGAGTAGAACCATGCTCGAAGGCTTAGAAGCGACCTGTAACGTGTGGGCAATCCCCACGGTAGATGACAGCTTTAGTGACGCCATTGAAAGTGATATTCCAACGCTTTTATTATCAGGTGAGTTAGATCCAGCAACACCGCCAAGCTGGGGCGATATGGCCACTGAAAAATTGACTAATGCGAAGCATTTTACCTCTATGTATGCGACCCACGGCGTGGCCTATCAAAGCTGTGGGAATGAGTTAATCGCCGATTTAGTCAAGTCAGGTTCAATTGACGGTATCGATGCTGAATGCCTTGAACAAGACACCCGCCGCAGCTTTTACCTCAATGCCAATACTGTTGAAACCATTCCAGCAGGGGAAGAATAATCATGATTACCGTATCTAATCTCTCGAAGAAAATTGGTGACGTACAAGCGTTAGACAACTTAAGTTTCAGTGCCCATGACGGCCATATTACTGGCCTACTTGGCCCCAATGGCGCAGGTAAAACCACCTGTCTGCGCACAGTATTTGGCTTACTCGCTGCCGATGAAGGTCATGCTGAAATCGACGGTATTGATGTCGCCAAAGAGCCCACTAAAGCCAAAGCCCAGTTAGGCTTATTTCCTGATCCATTTGGCCTCTATGAGCGTTTATCTCCTAGAGAATATATCAGTTATTTTGCCCAACTTAGCGGCATGTCAAAAGCTGATGCTAAGCAAGCAACCACTAATGTGATTGCACAGCTTAAGCTAGAAGATATTGCCGATAGACGTTGTAAGGGGTTTTCCCAAGGTCAGCGGATGAAAACAGCATTAGCCCAGGCCATAGTCCACCAGCCAACTAATATTATTTTGGATGAGCCAACCCGTGGTTTGGATGTGATGAGTACCCGCTTACTGCGTGACATTCTAATCGAGCTTAAAGAAGCCGGTCATTGTGTGTTGTTCTCAAGCCATGTGATGCAAGAAGTCGCCGCGCTGTGTGACCAAGTGATTGTGATGGCCGACGGTAAGGTTGTTGCCACTGGTAGCCCTGCCGAGTTATGCCAGCAAACAGGCGAAGACTCATTAGAAGAAGCCTTTATAAAACTGATTGGAACTGACGAAGGGATCGCAGCCTAATGAAAACCATATTAGCCATAATTGAAAAAGAACTTATCCCGTTCAAAAGTAAAATGCAGCCAGCAAATAACCCCGCATTGATCAATCTTGATTTCAATACTGACAAAGGAATGCCAGCCTAATGAAAACAGTGATAGCTATGGTTCAAAAAGAACTGATTGATGCAATGCGCGACAAACGATCGGTGATGGCGGGATTATATTACGCCATTGGTACACCTATTTTAATGTGCGGCATGTTCATGGTGCTTATTGGTCAGCTTTCAAGCCCTGAAGATCTCAACATTAAAATCAGCAATGCTGACAATGCCCCTGACTTAGTGCGCTTTTTAAATAATCGCGGTATTACCCATACTGATGATAACGACACCAAAGAAATAGAGCTGCTCATCAGTGCTGACTACGCCGTGCAAATGGCGGCAGCTAAACCTGCTGAAGTAACCTTAATTGCAGATAACTCTAATGAAAAGCTACAAAAATCAATTCGTAGAGTTGAGCTACAGTTGCAAGCTTACAGCAGTGAAATGGGCAGTTTACGCTTAATTGCTCGCGGAATTAATCCAGCGGTTGTACAGCCAGTTAAAGTTGTTGTAGAAGATCAGGCGACACCTGACTCTAAAGGCGGCTTTATTCTCGGCATTGCCATTTTCACCATGATTTATTCGGTGTTTATCTCTGGCATGAACTTGGCCATTGATACCAGTGCCGGTGAACGTGAACGTAACTCGCTGGCATTACTGTTAAGCCACCCGATTAGCACCCGCCAGTTAGTGCTGGGCAAAATTATCGCAGTTACTTGCTTTGCCTTGCTGGGGTTAATCTTGATTTTAATCGTCTCTAAATTCGCTTATACCTTTGTGCCTTGGCAGCAGCTGGGCTTTAGCGTCACTATTTCGCCTGACTTTATGGCGCTGATGCTACTCATTGGCATCCCATTAGCGATTATGGCAGCAACACTGCAACTGTTTGTGTCATTTATGGCAAAGAGTTTTAAAGAGGCGCAGTCTTATCTGACTATGGTGTTATTTGTACCGCTGGCATTATCCATGGCCGCCAGTTATAACATCGCCCCTGATGTGCTTGAGTGGCTTCCGGTTTCAGGCCAGCAGCAAGCGTTAATGGCGTTTATTAAAGGCCGTGAAGTGCCTATGTTGCAGCTGTTAGTTTCATCAGCTGCCACCATAGTGATTTCAATCGCCCTTGCACTAGGGTTAGAGCGACTACTTAAAAGTGAAAAAGTGGTCTTTGGATTGTAATGCCTGTTAATTAATCATTTGAACATGACTGGCTCAAGTAACATCGAGCCAGTCATGTTCAATCATCTACAAGGAGTTTGCTCGAAACAGGCAATGAACTTAAGCAGCTGATTAATTGACTGTCATTGTCATAGACTTCGTCATCATGAATAACCAGATTAAAGTTACCAACGGATATTAATATTAAATTTTTGCCTGTATGCCCTAGGGCTTAAGCTGGTGAGTTGAATAAACAGCTTTCTAAATGAACTGACATCCTCATAGCCGACCCGCTGAACAATATGCTCAATGGCAAGATCGGTAGTTTCCAGTAAGCGTTTCGCCTCATCCACACGTAAGCGCTGCATATAACTGGCTGGGGTTTCATTAACCGCTTTTTTAAAGCGTCTAATTAAGGTGCGTTTACCCACTGCAAATTTATCGGCAATGTCATCCAATGACCAATGCTGACTCAAATCTACTTGCATCCATAACTGCACCTTTTGGATCAGCTCATCATTATGTTGCTCAGGATTAATAGACATGGTCATAAAAGGCTGTTGAGAGCGATTGGGGTCAATCAATAATATCTTCGACATCTGTTGCGCCAACTCCTCGCCAGCCAGCATTGATACCAAATGCAGCGCCAAACTTAAATTTGAGGTAGTCGCCCCAGCGGTGTGAAACTGACCATCAGACACAATGAATGTATCCATACTCAAATCAACTTCTTTAAAGTTGCGCTCAAACATTTCCCTTAGCCACCACACCGTCGTGGCTCGCCTTTGGTTAAGTAGCCCCGATGCCGCTAGCAATAGTGTCCCAGAACAATAAGCCGCTAACGGTTTTTCACTTTCCACAAAGGTGGCTAGCGGCGCAAACAATGGCTCAAAATCGGTTAACAGCGCTTGAAATTCCTGCCGATTGGTCACAAAAGAGGCTGCCAAAATAACCGCATCAGCTTGCAAAATATCTTCAGGATGCTCAAAGCCTTTGGCAGGAATTTCGAATCCTTGGGTGGTTTTAACGTTTTCGCCATCACTGGAAATGACCTGACAATGGAATAAGTCTTCAGTCACCTCGGCATGCATCCGCCGCCAATAACTATTACAGAAACTGAACACATCGAGAAAACTGACTAAACCACCTGCGACAACATTACCCGCAGCAAGAATGTAAATCCTTTTCATGATAAACCCCAAACAATGTCACTATCGACCCTGATTTTGTCAATAATGACACTTACGAACGGATTGTCTAGTTTTTATACTGATAGAGGTAAGTTTAAAGCTGGTCATTGAGGAGCTCAGCCAGTAACAACTTAGTGAATGAAATACCCAGTAAGGAAACTACAATGAAAAAGTACATACCACATATCGCACTCAGCATTGGCTATTTATTAATAAGCTGGGGATTACTATTTTGGCTAAACTTTAGTACTGAACCCGATATATTTGCCCATCTTGTTGCCATACCAAGTTTGGTGATATTTACCGGTTACAGTGCCAATTTAATCCTCCGAAAAGGGGCTTAATGCTAGATTACAAACATAAAAACCAGCCGCGGCTGGTTTTTATTCATCACTATAATAAACTTCTTAGTGCACTATTTTGCTTTCGGCCTAAACGGTTTAATCACCGCTTCATCACACTCTAAAAAAGGGCCATCCATCAAATCAATACAGTAAGGGATCGCTGGGAACACCGCATCTAAACACTCACGAATTGACTTAGGCTTGCCTGGTAAATTAACAATCAGTGAATCACCGCGTAAACCTGCTGTTTGACGAGACAAAATAGCCGTTGGTACAAACTTTAATGACTCAGCGCGCATTAGCTCACCAAAACCTGGCATCATTCTATCACACACCGCTTCTGTGGCTTCAGGAGTAACATCACGCTTAGCAGGGCCGGTACCACCAGTGGTGACAATTAAGCTACAGTTTTGCACATCAGCCATCTCAATCAAGGTGGCTTCAATCACATCTGTCTCATCAGGGATAACTTTATAAACAGGTTCCCATTCGGAGGTTAAGTACTCATTTAGTACAGCAATGATGGCCTTACCTGATAAATCTTCGTATACACCTGCACTGGCACGATCACTTACAGTAACAATACCGATTTTAGCTTTAGTCATGACTGGGTCCTTAAACTTGATCACATAAACAATAACGACTTAGATGAGGCTAAAATAACATAATTTATCTGCCATAGCGGAGAGATTGATCAACAGATAGCGAAACGGTGTTAAATACGACTAGCAAACCAGTATCGCGGTTTCCAATAAACATTATCCATACTGGAAATAATCACCCCTTTTTTGGTCGATACATGTAAAAAGCGATTACCAGACAAATACACCCCAACATGACGTCCACTGCCCGTGGTTTTAAAAAACACTAAGTCACCACTTTGTAAGTCACTTTTAGCAATGCGAATACCTAAGCTTGTTTGACCTTGCACAGTTCTTGGAATACTGGGCCCCACGAGATCTTGATAAGCCACATACACCAAACCAGAACAATCTAAGCCTTTTTTGGTTAATCCGCCTAATCGATATGGTGTGCCCTGCCACTGCTGGTGAAATTGCAGTAAACGAGCTTCATTCCATCGTTGAGCATCAGTCATTACGCTATACCCATCGACAGCAATGCCATTGCCAGCAGTTTGCTCAATACGTGCAGCACAACCACTAATGACAAGTGCAATAAACGCAATAAGGATTTTTTTGTACAAAGTCACCTCTGTGATGTATTCCGCTACTAACTCGCCATTATCTAGGAAACTATCAATACTTTTACGCTTTATCTGCGTATTGGGAATGGTTTTCATTAATTAAAGCCCCCTGTGACCAACAAGGCAGATAAAAGTTTAGCATCTTAAACCTCAACGTCACCAAACCAGAACAAACCAACAACAAGCACCTCAAATTAATGCAGTATCTAACTGAATATAATGAGAAATAGATCGTACAAACCCAAAAACATACCCCTATTTAGGTATTTGTGTGATTTAAGCACACTTTAGCAACTACATATTATGCTAACTTACTCATCCAGACTGGCTCACTTGGTAAAAAACTATGCAAAAACAACTGTCAAGACTAGATTATTTTACGTTAAAAGTGCTGATCGGTTTATTCGAATTTAAAAATGGCAGCATAGTGGCAGAGAAACTCAATAGCACTCAGCCTAAGATAAGCCGAGCGCTAAGCAACATGCGTGAAGTTATCCATGATGAACTGTTTATCAGAAAGCAATATGGCTTACAGCCTAACGCCATGGCCTCGCGCCTATACCCTTTAGCGAAAGCCATCATTGCCGCTTACGATGAAATGGCCCAGGTTGCAAACAGGCAGCCATTGCAGCAGAAAGTGCTACATATCGCTGCGCCAGAGCATATGTCGAGCTTTATTCTTGATGCCATTGAACAGGTTAATCAAGACTTAGGCATATCTAGAACCGTTGACATCCACCCCTGGGCTGACAACGTTGAACAATATATTGCCCAAGGTAAAATTGATTACGCTTTTGGCACTCGTACTCGTCAGCAGGAAAATGTCCAAATTAGCACGTTAGCTGAGGTGAAATATTGGTTTTTAGCCGTTAAAAAGAACCACCCTATTTTGAAAAATGAAATCACCATGGAGGCCATTTTTAATCACAAACTGGTATTAACCAATAATGGTCCCATTGCAGACTTGAATGACCTTTTTGAACTTTGCGCGCAAAAAGTTAACCAGAAACCCGAGGTAAGCTTAATGACTTCAAGCCTATTTATGGCATTTGAAAAAGTGGTAAATTCTAATGATATTTGCTTGGCATCAACGATATTTCCCTACTTTATTGGTGAAAAACGCGATGATATTGAACTGGTTGATATAACTGGCTTTTATAATAAAAATATTAAGATCATGCATGAATGGAAAGTACCACTACATTCATTGCAATACCATGATTCCCATGAGCAAGAGTTCACAGATGCGTTAACTCAGGTGATGACAACGAACCTAGCTGAATATCAGGCTTGCTATGAAAATACCCAGCTGCAGTAGTGAGCTTGTTTACCCTGCTCTGGCGCGATAAACAAGCTAAACCGCCATCCCGGCCGCCACACCAGACGACCAGGCCCATTGAAAGTTGAACCC